>NZ_CEETRO010000008.1:0-206688 GCF_979366545.1 Vogesella perlucida | reverse complement strand
TGCTGCCGTTTGATCTGGACAAAGACACCCTACTGCACCCGGACGGCTTGCATTTGCCTATCCATTTCGATGCATAAGGCATTAAACAGCATGGGTTTGCGCTATGATGTTGGCCTTGAATTCAGGAAAATTGAATGCCCCATTTCGGGCCTGACGCCATGACCGAAGACCAACTGGAACAGGAAGCCCTAAGCTGGCTGGTGGAAACCGGCTATCGCCACGTCTATGGCCCGGCGATAGCGCCAGAGGGCGAGCACGCCGAGCGCAGCGATTACCGCCAGCCACTGCTGATCGAGCGCCTGCGCGCTGCCATTACGCGGCTGAACCCGCACGTGCCGCTGGTGGCACGCGAGGATGCGCTGGCGCAGGTGATGGAGCTGGGCATTCCGTCCATGTTGGCCGCCAACCGGCACTTTCATGGCCTGCTGGTCAACGGTGTGCCGGTGCAATACCAGCAGGACGGCGAGACACGCGGTGACTTTGTGCGCTTGCTCGACTGGGAAAACACCCCCGGCAGCAACGAGTTTCTGGCAGTGAACCAGTACACGCTGAAAGGCCCCAAGCATGCGCGGCGGCCGGACATCATCCTGTTTGTAAACGGGCTACCGCTGGTGCTGCTGGAGCTGAAAAACCCGGCGGATGAACACGCCGACATCTGGAAGGCGTTTGACCAGATCCAGACCTACAAGGCGCAGATCCCGGACGTGTTCCAGTACAACGAGGTACTGGTGATCTCGGACGGTAGCCAGGCACGCATGGGCTCGCTATCGGCCAATGCCGAACGTTATATGCAGTGGCGCACCATAGACGGCGTGGCGCTCGACCCGCTGGGCCAGTTTGGCGAGCTGGAAACCATGATCCGCGGCGTGTTTGCGCCCGCGTATCTGCTGGATTACCTGCGCTTTTTTGTGCTGTTCGAAGACGACGGTACGCTGGTGAAAAAGATTGCCGGCTATCACCAGTTTCATGCCGTGCGTTCGGCGATTGGCCAGGTAGTGGCTGCCTCTCACCCCGATGTGGCAGGCAGCCGCAAGGGCAAGGGCGGCGTGGTGTGGCATACCCAGGGCAGCGGCAAGAGCATCACCATGACCTGCTTTGCCGCCCGGGTGATGCGTGAAGCCGCCATGGAAAACCCCACCATTGTGGTGATTACCGACCGCAACGATCTGGACGGCCAACTATTCGGCGTGTTTTCGCTGGCGCAAGACCTGCTGCGCGAGCAGCCGGTACAGGTAGAAACGCGACAGGACCTGCGCGCCAAGCTGGCAAACCGGCCATCGGGCGGGATTGTGTTTGCCACTATCCAGAAGTTCGCCCCCGGCGCGGATGAAGACACCTTCCCCACCCTGTCCGATCGCCACAATATCGTGGTGATCGCCGACGAGGCGCACCGCACGCAGTATGGCTTCGAGGCCAAGCTGCGCCAGCGCAAACTGCCGCCTGCGGCCAACCTGGTGCAAGAAGCCCGTGCACCATACCTGGCCACTACCTATCAGGTGGGCTTTGCCCAGCATCTGCGCGATGCGCTGCCCAATGCCACCTTTGTAGCATTTACCGGCACGCCGGTAGCCAGCGAAGACCGCGATACCCGCGCCGTGTTTGGCGACTACATCCACATCTACGACATGCAGCAGGCCAAGGAAGATGGCGCCACCGTAGCCATCTACTACGAATCGCGTCTGGCCAAGCTCAGGCTGAAAGAGGACGCACTGCCACAGATAGACGACGAAGTAGAAGAACTGGCCGAAGACGAGGAAGAAGACCAGCAATCCAGGCTGAAGTCGAAATGGGCGGCGCTGGAAAAAATCGTCGGCGCCGACCCGCGCATCCAGCAAGTAGCGGCCGACCTGGTGGCACACTTCGAACAGCGCCAGCAGGCGCAGCGTGGCAAAGCCATGGTGGTGGCGATGAGCCGCGAGATTTGCGTACATCTGTACGATGCCATCCGTGCGCTGCGGCCAGACTGGCACGATGACGACCCGGAAAAAGGCGCCATCAAGATCGTGATGACCGGCTCCAGCAGCGACAAGGCGCTGCTGCGCCCGCACGTGTACGCCAAACAAGTGAAAAAGCGGCTGGAAAAGCGCTTCAAAGACCCGGCCGACCCGCTGCAGCTGGTGATTGTGCGCGATATGTGGCTCACCGGCTTTGACGCGCCGTGCGTGCATACGCTGTACGTGGACAAACCGATGAAGGGTCACAACCTGATGCAGGCCATTGCCCGCGTCAACCGTGTGTTCCGCGACAAGCAGGGCGGGCTGGTGGTGGACTACATCGGCATCGCCAACGAACTGAAAGCCGCATTAAAGGAATACACCGCCAGCAATGGGCGCGGCAAACCCACGGTGGATGCCGCCGAGGCCTGGGCGGTACTGGAAGAAAAGCTCGATATCCTGCGCGCTTTGTTGCACGGTTTTGATTACGGCGACTTTTCCAAAGGCGGCCTGCGCTTGCTGGCTGGTGCGGCCAACCACGTACTGGGCCAAAAAGACGGCAAGAAGCGTTTTGCCGATACCGCCTTGCAAATGAGCAAGGCCTTCAGCCTGTGCTGCACGCTGGACGAGGCCAAGGCCGTACGCGAAGAGGTCGCCTTTTTGCAGGCGGTGAAGGTGCTGCTGACCAAGCGCGACATCTCGGACAAAAAACGCAGCGACGAAGAAAAAGAGCTGGCCATCCGCCAGATCATCGGCCAGGCCGTGGTGAGCGACGAGGTGGTGGACATCTTCGATGCCGTGGGTCTGGATAAGCCCAATATCGGTTTGCTGGACGATGACTTCCTGGCCGAAGTACGTAACCTGCCAGAGAAAAACCTGGCGGTAGAGCTGCTGGAACGGCTGCTGGAGGGCGAAATCCGCAGCAAGTTTGCCAGCAACGTCATTCAGCAGAAGAAGTTCTCCGACCTGCTGGGCAGCGTGGTAAAGCGCTACCAGAACCGCAGTATCGAAACCGCCCAGGTAATGGAAGAGCTGGTCGAAATGGCCAAAAAATTCCGCGAGGCTGCCCGCCGTGGCGAGGCGCTGGGGCTCGGCGATGATGAGGTGAAGTTCTATGACGCCCTGGCCAATAACGAAGCCGCGGTACTGGCCCTGGGCGACGAAATACTCAAGAAAATTGCCCATGAGCTGACAGAAAACCTGCGCGCCAATATCAGCGTGGACTGGTCGCAGCGCGAAAGCGTACGTGCCAAGCTGCGTATCATGGTCAAGCGCATCCTGCGCAAATACAAATACCCGCCGGACCAGGCCGAAGACGCCGTGCAGCTAGTGCTGCAACAAGCCGAGGCACTGGGTGAGGAGTGGGTGTGAGCAAAACAAGAGGCCTTGGATAAGATTGTGCACATACACTGACAGACTGCTAGAGTCGTCGCCATGAAATCACCCCCTGCACCCTCGCCAGACTTGGCCAGCGTTGAGCCAACTGCACTGCAGAATGACTTGCTTAAAGAGCGACTGTGCCTGGATCTGCTTTTGTCTTATTGCCAGGCCGAGCTTAAAAAACAACGCATACATGCCAATCGCTGGAAACTGCCCAGCGATACACTGGTACACCTTGCATTGGCTCAGGCCGGTCATGCGGCGAGAAAACCCGGAATCATCGGCCCTTTCGCAGGCATTGGTTTTTCCCTGTTGCTAGCGCTTATTCTCCTGCCCGTTTCACTATGTTTTCAGGCTGTCAGTTGCTTGATGTACAAACTCTTCCACCTGGCAGATTGGCAGCGGGATAAGCGCCAAATCCAAAAGCTACGCGTAGACATACAGCAACACGATCGTGCCTGCGGCGATATTTATAGCCTCTGGCGCACATTCTCCCCCTCCAGTGTTGGGCTCTCCCGTTATGGCGGCAATGCCATTCTCGCCGTCTGGCTATCTATCCTTTATGGGCAAGATAGCGGGTACTGGGCAAAAAGGCTGGATGAGTCAATACAAAGACAAAACAAGACTTTAGTAGAAAATCACTCGGCTTTTCTGCAGGGAGAATGCGAAGTGCGTCTGATAGGCCACCCTACCCCTTGGACTGCGCTGAGGGCCTTGGATGATGAAATACCTGTGCGCTACCGCAACTAAGCTACGAAAGCTAGCCCGGCACTATTTTCTGTAACAAGACGCGGACAGCCTCAGACTTCCTGCTATGTACCACCCTCTCACGACTTTTCTACTTCGCACGGCATAAATTGCTGGCGACCAGGACACCTGTCAGCCCGCTGCTCTAACGCGCCCCACCGCACCATAGTCGCCAGCCGCGCGTAGCTGAGAACACTGCGGCCAACCTGTAACAGGTTGGCCGCAGTGTTTACAAGGTGAGCCTCAAGCGATCAATTAGCGTGCTTCGCCCGCTTTGATGATCTTCATGGTGTTGGTGTGGCCCATCATGCCTACGGTGTCGCCGATGGTCACCACCAGCACGTCTCCCTGCACGACGCGGCCGCGTTCCAGCAGCTTGCGCTCGGCGGCGGCCAGCAGTTTCTTCTGGTCGGTGGCTGCGGGCAGCATCATGGGGAATACGTCGCGGTACATGGCCAGGCGGCGGTAGGTGCTGACTTCGGGCGTCAGTGCGTAGATGGGCACGCCGCAGTTGACTCGGCTGATCCACAGCGCAGTGGAGCCGGTCTGGGTGAGCGACACCAGCGCACGCACAGGCAGGTGGTTGGCAGTAAATAGCGCGGCCATGGCGATGGATTGGTCTACGCGGCTGAATTCGCGGTTGAGGAAGGTGCGTTCCAGCTGGTAGTCGCTGGAGTTTTCGGCTTCCATGCACACGCGGGACATGGACTCGACTGTTTCTACCGGGAACTGGCCGGCGGCGGTTTCGGCGGACAGCATCACCGCGTCGGTGCCGTCCAGCACGGCGTTGGCTACGTCGGACACCTCGGCGCGGGTGGGCACCGGGCTGCTGATCATGGATTCCATCATCTGCGTGGCGGTGATGGTGAGCTTGTTGCGCTCGCGCGCGGCACGGATCATGCGCTTTTGCAGCGCTGGCACAGCGGCGTCGCCCACTTCTACGGCTAGGTCGCCACGCGCCACCATGATGCCGTCGGCGGAGTTGATCAGGTCGTCCAGGTTGGTGATGGCTTCACAGCGCTCGATCTTGGCGATGATGCGCGCCTGACAGCCGGCGGCGTTGATCAGCGTGCGGGCCATGTACAGGTCGGCGCTGTTTTTGGGAAAGGATACCGCGACGTAGTCGGCTTCCAGCTGCGCGGCTACCTTGATGTCGTCGATATCTTTGGCGGTGAGCGCCGGGGCAGACAGGCCGCCGCCCTGGCGGTTGATGCCTTTGTTGTTGGACAGCACACCGCCCACTTTGACCTTGGTGTGAATCTGGCTACCCAGTACTTTTTCTACCACCAGCACGATACGGCCATCATCCAGCAGCAGCACGGCGCCCGGCTCTACATCGCCCGGCAGCTCTTTGTAGTCCAGGCCTACGCGACCGTCGTCGCCCAGCTGGCATTCGGCATCCAGGATAAAGGCCTGGCCGTTGGTGAGGGTGGTCTTGCCATTGGCAAACTTGCCCACGCGGATCTTGGGCCCTTGCAAGTCCACCATGATGGCTACCGGTATGCCCAGCTTGTCTGCCGTGCTGCGTACCAGCGCGGCACGGTCGATGTGGTCTTGCGCGGTGCCGTGCGAAAAGTTGAGGCGCACCACGTTGACCCCGGCCTGCAGCAGGCGTTCCAGGGTTTGAGGGTCACTGGAAGCAGGGCCGAGGGTGGCGACGATTTTGGTACGACGGGTCATGGTGTTGTCTCCTTGGGTTCTGCCTGCATTATGGTACGAAATAGCCATGTACTAAATTGATTACAGTTAAAGCCATTTGCGGGCGGATTACGCTTGCATTCACGGCAAAAAATGCCGCCAGCCCCCGCCACCTGCCACCGTGCGGCCAACCTTGGCTATCGCCACGTAACACGCCCACTACCTGGCAGGCAAAACAAAAGGCACGCCGCGGCGTGCCTTTTGTGTTTCGGCGGACGCTATTACACCAGCGACAGGCCACCGACAACCAGCATGGCGGCCACTGCCAGCACCACCACCGCCAGCCAGCCCGGGGCAAAGCGCAGCGGCTTGACCTCGCCTGCCAGCGTTTTGTGACCGGTAATCATGGGCGGTACCAGGTTGGTGTTTTTCAGCTTGCGGTAAGCCACAATGGCCAGTACGTGTACGCCTACCAGCCCTAGCAGCACGTTGAACCACAGCTCGTGCCACTCGGTGATCTGCTCGGCCAGGCTACTGTCGATGAGTGTGGCCAGCGGGCCGTCGAAGGTGTAGCTGTCCACATCGGCGGCAAACAGGCCCAGGCCCAGCTGCACCAGCAAAGCACCCAGCAGCGCCAGCACCATCAGGCCGCCCAGCGGGTTGTGGCCGGGCTGCTGGTTTTCGCTGACTTCGCCGCGCAGATAGGCTTTTACCTGACAGGGTTTGAAAAAGTCGCTGAAGCGCGCCGTCTGGCTACCCACAAAACCCCACAACACCCGAAACACCACCAGTACCAGCATCGCCACGCCCATCTTGGTGTGGATTTGCAGCTGGCCGTTTTCGGCCGATAGCCACATACCCGCAAACATGGCCAGCAGTGTCCAGTGAAACAGACGCGTCGGCACGTCCCATACTTTTACTTTATTGCTCATTTACCCTCTCCCTGTAACGCCGGCTGGCTGCCGACTGTCCTCATGCCGGATCGATTTTAACCCTGCTACGGTAACAAGTGCTGAAGCATTCCTTAACAAATGTTAGCCGCCATTGTGCCAGCGCAGCAAAACGGCAAAATCGGGTAAACTTGCTGTTTTGCTGTGGGGCCTGCGCCCCGACCCTTTCAGGAGAACAATACAGATGTCCCAAGCCTCCCTTATCCAGGATCTGCAAGCACGCGGTCTGATTGCACAACAAACCGATGCGGCTGCCCTCGAAGAACTGCTGGCCAAGGAAAGCGTGACCCTGTATTGCGGCTTTGACCCTACCGCCGACAGCCTGCACCTGGGCCACCTGGTACCCGTGCTGGTGCTGAAGCGCTTCCAGCAGGCCGGCCACAAGCCTATCGCACTGGTGGGCGGCGCTACCGGCATGATCGGCGACCCCAGCTTCAAGGCCACCGAGCGCAAGCTGAACACCCCGGACGTGATTGCCAGCTGGGTAGAAAAAATCCGCGGCCAGGTCTCGCCTTTCCTGAGCTTTGACGGCGACAACGCCGCCATCATGGCCAACAACTACGACTGGTTTGGCGGCATGGGCGCACTGGAGTTCCTGCGCGATATCGGCAAGCATTTCTCTGTAAACCAGATGATCAAGAAAGAGTCGGTGCAGCAGCGCATCAACCGCGAAGACCAGGGCATCAGCTACACCGAATTCAGCTACAGCCTGCTGCAAGGCTACGACTTTGCCGAGCTGTACCGCCGCCACGGCTGCCAGCTGCAAATCGGCGGCTCCGACCAGTGGGGCAATATCACCGCCGGCACCGACCTGACCCGCCGTATCCACCAGAAGCAGGTGTACGGCCTGACCCTGCCGCTGGTGACCAAGGCAGACGGCACCAAGTTCGGCAAGACCGAAGGCGGCGCGGTGTGGCTGGACGCCAGCAAGACCAGCCCGTACGCCTTCTACCAGTTCTGGCTGAACACCGCCGATGCCGACGTGTACAAGTTCCTGCGCTACTTTACTTTCCTGTCCATCGACGAGATCAACGCCATCGAAGAACAGGACAAAGCCAGCGGCACCAAGCCGCAAGCGCAGCGCATCCTGGCCGAGCAAGCCACCGCGCTGGTACACGGCCAGGCCGCGGTCGATGCAGCACAGCGCATCAGCGCCAGCCTGTTTAGCGGCAGCATCACCGACCTGACCGCCTCCGACCTGGCGCAGCTGGCGCAGGACGGCATGCCCAGCGTGCAGATCGAGTTGGCACAAGCCGGCCTGATCGACGCGCTGGTGGCAGGTGGCCTGGCCAAGTCCAAGTCCGAAGCGCGTACGTTTATCCAGAGCGGCGCAGTGAGCATTAACGGCAACAAGATCGAGGCACTGGACTACCAGGTAACCGATAGCGACCGCCTGTTTGGCCAGTACAGCCTGCTGAAACGCGGCAAGAAGAACCACACGCTGATCAGCTGGATCTAAGCATTACCGGCTGTGCTGACAGCAGGACACAACACCCGGCCCCGCGCTGGGTGTTGTGCTTTTTGGCCGCGCCAAAAGCACTGCGGCCAACCCTGACTGGCAAGGTTGGCCGCATCGCGTATTACGTGATCAACTGGCGTTCAGAGCACGCGCAAGTCGGTGTCGCCGCTGGCGTCCGCCACGCTACGGTAGCGCAGCAGGCCGGGTGTCGTGGCGGGCAGCGCCTCGGCTACCGGCTTGCCGGCCAGCAGCGCCAGTGCGGGGGCCACCACGGCAGCGCGCAGTGCGTCTTCGCTGTTCAAGGCCGCCAGGTCTAGCGTGTAGGTCCATTCCGGCCCGAATGTGCTATCGCTTTCGTCCCACCACAGCAGGCTATCGCCCTGCTGCTGCCACGGCTGCCACTGGGTGGCGGGAAAGCCCACGTAGGCATCGTATTCAAAGGCAAACTCGCAGCCCCAGTGCGCCACGTGCAGCACCGGCGCGCACGGCTGGCCATCTGCACGCTGCGGCAGACCGTCGCCGGACAGGCTGATCTGGTAATTGAGCCAGCCGCCGATAAACTCTTTCTTTTTCTTGTTGCGCACCAGCAGACCAAAGCTGCTGGACAGCGCGCTGCGTTCGCCCTGCTGTTGCTGCTGCGAATGCAGCTGTTCGGCGATTTTGCGACACAGGCCACTGGCGGTGATGGCCTCGGCCAGCAGGGTGTCCAGGGTTTGCTGCAGGTTTTTGGCGTGGCGCCAGGGCTCGTTGCCGGTAGTCATGCGTGGGGCTTTCGTGTTCGTTGGGCGGGGCGGCTGGCGCCCCGCTGGCAAGCGCGCAGTCTAGCACAGGCTACCGGCGTGGATGACGGGCAAAAAAAGAGGGGTTGCCTGTCCAAAGGCAACCCCCGCATCCCATCCAGGTCCATCCAGCAGAAGCGATTTGCTGTTGACGCCAGATTATCGAAACACGATTACGGCATGATGACAGGCTGCAGGCTCAGCACCACCTTGCCCAGGTTACGGTTGTCTTCTACGTAGCGGTGCGCGTCGGCCACGGCGGCCAGCGGGTAGACGCTATCCAGTGTGATACGGGCGCGGCCGTCGGCCAGTGCGGGCAGCACCTCGGCCTCCAGCGCTGCGGCCAACCTTGCCTTCACCGCCTCCGGCTGGCTGCGCAGCGTAGAGCCCAGCAGGCGCAGCCGCTTGACCAGCAGCAGGCCCAGGTTCAGCGTGGCGCTGCTACCGCCCATGATGCCGATTACCACCAGGCGGCCATCCGGCTTGAGCACTGCGATATTGTCGTCAAACAGCGCGGCGCCCACCGGGTCCAGCACCACGTCCACCCCGCCCTGC
This sequence comes from Vogesella perlucida, assembly GCF_979366545.1. Classification (NCBI taxonomy): domain Bacteria; kingdom Pseudomonadati; phylum Pseudomonadota; class Betaproteobacteria; order Neisseriales; family Chromobacteriaceae; genus Vogesella; species Vogesella perlucida. The sequence goes on along the minus strand of NZ_CEETRO010000008.1, from coordinate 197,246 downwards.
GCCTTAAGGTTGGCCGCAAAGCCGGGCTGACGGCTGTCGATCACTTCGTCCGCACCCAGGCTGCGGCAAAACTGGCGTTTTTCTTCACTGCTGGCGCTGGCTACCACGCGGGCGCCCAGCAGGCTGGCCAGCTGGATGGCGGCGGCGCCCACACCGCTGGCACCAGCGTGAATCAGCACCGTTTCGCCCGGCTGGACGGCGGCGATGTCGACCAGATTGAACCACGCCGTCATCCACGCCTCGGGCAGGCTGGCGGCCTCGGCCCAGCTCATCAGGTCGGGCTTGGGCAGTGCGGCACTGCTATCGAGCAGCGCGTACTCGGCATAAGCGCCACCGGCTACCAGGCCAAATACCGCATCGCCTTCCTGAAAGCGCGACGGGCCATTAACCGCGTCCACAATGCCGGCGATTTCCAGCCCCAGCACCGGCGATGCGCCCTTGGGCGGTGGGTAGTGGCCCTGGCGCTGCACGATGTCGGCACGGTTGATACCCGCCGCCAGCACGCGCACGCGCAGCTGGCCGGGCGCCGGCTGCGGCTTTTCGGCAAAGGCGATTTCCAGTGTCTCGGCGCCGCCCGGGGCGGCTTGTGTAACGTGCAGCATGGACATGATTGACCCTCGGCAAAACAAGTAGCATCTCTTGCACTACAATAGCACGCCATGAACCCGACCTGCTTTCACTGCAGCCTGCCCATCCCCGACGGGCAGGCTTTTCCTATCCGCTATCGCGAACGCACCGAACAAGCCTGCTGCGCCGGCTGCCAGGCGGTAGCGCAGACCATTATCGACAGCGGCCTGGCCGACTACTACGAGCACCGCACCGCCGAGCAGCGCCAGGCCGAGCCGGTACCGGCCGAGCTGCTGCAGCAGATGCAGCTTTACGATAACGAGGCGCTGCAGCACAGCTTTGTGCATGTAGAAGACGAACACATACGCGAAGCCTCGCTGATGCTGGAAGGCATTACCTGCGCGGCCTGCGTGTGGCTGAACGAACACCACGTACGCCAGCTGCCAGGCGTGCTGTCGGTAGACATCAACTACGCCACCCACCGCGCCCGCGTACGCTGGGATACCCGCCAGCTGCGGCTTAGCCAGATTCTGGAAGCCATCAGCGCCATTGGCTACCGTGCCCACCCCTACGATGCCTCGCGCCAGGAAGCACTGCACCAGCAAGAGCGCAAAACCGCGCTGAACCGCCTATGGGTAGCCGGCCTGTCCATGATGCAGGTGATGATGTACGCCTACCCGGTGTACATGGCACCGGATGGTGAGATAGAAAGCCAGTGGCTGTGGATGCTGCACTGGTCCAGCTTTGTGCTCACGCTGCCGGTGGTGCTGTACTCGGCGATACCGTTTTACCGCGGCACCTGGCGCGACCTGAAGCGCGGCCGCGTCGGCATGGATACGCCGGTCACCATCGGCATCCTTACCGCCTTCTTCGCCAGCCTGTGGGCGCTGCTGAACAAGGTAGAACACGGTGTGTATTTTGATTCGGTGTCGATGTTCATCTTCCTACTGCTGGGCGGGCGCTACCTGGAAAGCATGGCGCGGCGCAAAACCGGCGAGGCCACAGAAAAGCTGGTAAAGCTGATTCCCGCATTTGCCCACGCCGTGCCAGGTTGGCCGCAGGATCACACCCAGCAGGAAGTGGCCGTCAGCCAACTGGCTGTGGGCGACGTGGTGCTGGTGAAACCGGGCGAGACCATCCCCTGCGACGGCGACATTCTGGAAGGCGCGAGCAGCGTGGACGAAGCCCTGCTTACCGGCGAAAGCACGCCGATTGCCAAACAGGTGGGTGACAGCGTAATTGCCGGCAGCGTGAACCAGGCCAGCCCACTGCTGCTGCGCCTGAGCCGCACCGGCAGCGACACCCGCCTGGCCGGCATCGTGCGGCTGATGGACCAGGCGCTGGCGGAAAAACCGCGCTTGGCCGAGCTGGCCGACCGCTACGCCGTGTGGTTCGTCACCATACTGCTGTTGGCCGCAGCCGCCACCTATATCGGCTGGAGCCTGGTGGGCAGCCAGGAGCACGCGCTATGGGTAACGGTGGCCGTGCTGGTGGTGTCCTGCCCGTGCGCGCTGTCGCTGGCCACCCCGGCGGCACTCACCGCTGCCACCGGCCACATGGCGCAGCTGGGTATTCTGACTACCCGTGGCCACGCGCTGGAAACGCTGGCGCGCATCAGCGATGTGGTATTCGACAAAACCGGCACCCTCACCCACGGCCGCATGCAGTTGCTGGCCAGCCATCACTTCAGCCATCCGGATGCAGAACAGGCGCTTGCCATTGCCGCCGCGCTGGAGCAAGGCTCCGAGCACCCTATCGCCCGCGCCCTGCTACAGGCCGCGGAAGGCACCGCACTACCCGCTTGCGGCCAACGCAGCAACTACCCCGGTCAGGGCGTGGAGGCCGACATTGCCGGCCAACGCTGGCGCCTGGGCCGCCCGGCCTTCGTGGCAGAACTGGGCGGTAACGTGGCCCTGCCGGACGACCTGCCGGCCAGCGCCACCCTCATTGCGCTGGGGGATGCACGTGGCGTAGCCGCGGTGTTTGCCATAGGCGACCAGGTGCGCGACGACAGCGCGGCGCTGATTAGCGCGCTGCAGGCACGCGGCTTGCGCGTACATTTGCTGTCTGGCGATGCAGAAACAGCCGTCGCCAGCCTGGCCAGCCAGCTGCACATCACCCACTGCCGCGCTGCTGCCACGCCGGAAGACAAGCTGGCTTACGTGGGCAGCCTGCAACAAAGCGGCGCCCGCGTGCTGATGGTAGGGGATGGGGTAAACGACGCGCCGGTCCTGGCCCGCGCCGACGTATCGCTGGCCATGGGTGGCGGTACCGATGTAGCCCGCGCCAGTGGTGACATGGTACTGATGGGCGACGAGCTGGGCCGCCTGCCCCAAGCGCTGGCACTGGCGGCGCGCAGCATGCACATCATCCGCCAGAACCTGGCCTGGGCCGCGTTGTACAATCTGGTGGCCCTGCCGCTGGCCATGGCCGGCTGGGTTACGCCCTGGCTTGCCAGCCTGGGCATGGCGCTCAGCTCGCTGCTGGTAGTGAGCAATGCCCTGCGCCTGACCAAACGGAGTAAGTAATGGAAAGCCTGTACCTGTTGATACCTATGAGCATCGTGCTGGTGTTCTTTATCGGCCTGCTGTTCTGGTGGTCTACCCGTTCCGGCCAGTTTGACGACCTGGAAGGCCCGGCCCACCGCATCCTGATGGACGACGACGACAGCCCGCAAGACAAGCCGAAGCAACCGGACTGACCAACTAGCCCGCCACCTGTTGGCCGGCGGCTGGCCCGGCAGCGGGTAGCGCGGCCACGGGCTGGCCAGCAACAAAGGGCAGCTGCAAGACAAAGCAGGCACCCTGCCCGCCCGGCTGCAGGCCGATCTGCCCGCCGTGCGCCACGGCAATACGCTGGCAAATCGCCAGGCCCAGCCCCGCGTGGCCGCTATCCTGGCCCTGGCGGCCCATCTCGAACGCCTCGAATATCCGCTGTGCCTCGCCAGCCGGCACACCGGGGCCCTGGTCTTGCATCCGCAGCTGCAGGCAGCTTTCCAGCCGGTCGATCTGGATATCGATGACGCCGCCCGGTGGCGAAAAGCGGATGGCGTTACTCAACAGCTGCCCCAGCAGCTGCAGCAGGCTGCCGTGGTCTGCCACCAGGCGCGGCAAGGGGTGGCTGCTAATGCGCACCCGCAGGCCATGCTGTTGCAACACCAGCTCGTGTTGCGCCACGCAGTCCTCTACCAGCTGGCGCATATTCAGGCTTTGCCAGTGAAATGGCCGCCGCCCCGCATCCAGCGCCGCCAAGTCGATCAAGCCATTCAGCTGGTAGGCCAGGCGCTGCCCGCTCTCGCCAATGGCTGCCAAATGGGCGGCTACGCGCTGCGTATCACCGCGCGCCAGCTTGAGCCTGGCGATCTCGGCAAAATTCAGCATGCCGTGCAGCGGGGTAAGCAGCTCGTGCGACACATTGGCCAACAAGCGGTTTTTGGCCTGGCAAGCGTGCTCGGCCGCCAGCTTGGCGTCGATCAGCGCCAGAGCCTGCTCGGCCAGCGTCTGCCCCACCGCCACCTGCACGCTATCCGCCTGCCCTTGGCGCAGCGCCGCTGCCAGCTGCTGGCAGTCCGATACATCGCGCCCGGTACCACGGTAACCGCCCAGTCGGCCGGCGGCATCGTGCCAAGGTATAGCGCTGAGCAAGATATGGCGCTGCGCGCCGTCGGGGCATTGCAGCAAAAATACCTGCTGGCAAAACGGCTGCCCGGCAGCAAACAGTGCAGCCAGGCGCTGACTGCTGTCGGGCGAGCCCTGCACTGCCTGCAGGGTCGTCCAGTGCAGCCCGTACAACGAGGCCGGGGCCACCCCCAGCAAAGGCTGCAGCGCGGCAGAGCAGCGCACAATGCGGCCATCGGCATCCAGCTCCCAGAACCAGTCACTGGCTACCGCCAGAAAATCCTGTAGCGCCTGGCGCTGGCTGGCTGCGGCCAACTGCATGTGCCGCATGCGCCGCCGCTGCCAGAACACGGTGAGCAGCAAACCCAGGCAAACAAAAAACAGGCAAAAAAGCACAAGCACTAGCATAATCCGGCCCTTTTCCACACAGCCTTGGCAAACAGATGCGCCCAACCACGGCAACACAGCATTATGCCATGCAGCTCACATCCAATATGCTTGGGCACTGGTGCCGGTTCACCATTTTGGGCAAGCCGCCCACCCTGATACGCCTGCTGCTCGCCGGGCCTTTTGAATCATTGACTTAGCGGCCAGCACCCGCCCTGGCCTGTCTTTGTACGTTTTGCCCATGGCAAAAGCCGCCCGCCAGGCTCGATATGCACGCTTGATACAGCGTAAAATAGCCGACATCCCGATTCCGGCTGCCCGCCAGCCTATCCTTGCACATGAAAATACTGATCCTGGGCTGCGGCCAGGTGGGTGCCAGCGTCGCCGAAAACCTGGTAGATGAAGGTAACGACATCACCGTGGTAGACCAAGACCCGAACCTGCTGAAGGTGCTGCAAGCACGGCTGGATATCCGCACCATTACCGGCAACGCCGCCCTGCCTGGCGTACTGCGCCAAGCCGGTGCCGACGAGGCCGAAATGCTGCTGGCGCTGACGCGTAGCGACGAAACCAACCTGCTGGCCTGTGCGCTGGCGCAGCGCCATTTCAACATCCCCACCCGCATTGCCCGCATCCGCGCTACCGACTACGTAGACGGCGACCTGCCAGTGCTGGAGCAGTTTGGTGTAGAGCACGCCATCTGCCCGGAGCAGATCGTTACCCAAAACCTGAAACGCCTGCTGCAATACCCGCGTGCGCTACAGGTGATCGACTTTGCCGAAGGCCGCGCCCAGCTGGTGGTCTCGCGCGCGCAGCAAGGCGGCAAACTGTTGGGCAAACCGCTGCGCCAGCTGCGCGAAGACATGCCGGACACCGACTGCCGCATTTGCGCCATCTATCGCGACGACCGCCTGGTGCAGCCCGATGGCAGCACAGTGATCCAGGAGGGCGACGAGGTGTTTTTTGTGGCCGCGCGCGCCGACATCCCCACCATGCTGGCCGAACTGCGGCCCACTGAAAAAGCCGTCAAACGGGTGATGATTGCCGGCGGTGGCAATATCGGCTACCGCCTGGCCGGGCTGCTGGCCGACGACTACGAAGTGAAGATCATCGAATACCGCGCCGAACGGGCGCGCTGGTTGGCCGAAAACCTGCCGCATGCGCTGGTGCTGCACGGCGAGGCCACCGACGAGGCGCTGCTGGAAGAAGAAAACATCGACGAGATGGACGCTTTCTGCGCGCTGACCAACGACGACGAAGACAACCTGATGTCCACGCTGCTGGCCAAGCGCATGGGCGCCCGCCGCGTGATGGCGCTGGTAAACCGCGCCAGCTATGTCGACCTGCTGGAAGGCAACCGCATCGATATTGTCATCTCGCCCTACCTGTCCACCATCGGCTCCATCCTGGCACACCTGCGCCGTGGCGACGTGGTGGCGGCGCACCCGGTACGCCGTGGCCGTGCCGAAGTGCTGGAAGTGATCATCCACGGCGACAGCCACAATTCGCGTATGGTTGGCCGCCGCATCGATGCACTGGACCTGCCGCGTGGCTGCAATATCTGCGCCCTCCTGCGCGACGGCCAGGTACTGATGGCACACCACGATACCGTGCTGCAGGCAGAAGACCACCTGATCATCTTTGTGCACGGCCGCCACCGCGTAAAACAAATCGAAAAACTGACGCAAGTAAAACTGGGGTTCTTCTAGCCATGTCCATACGCGGCATTCACCACGTGGCCATTATTGCGGCCAACTATGCGCGCTCGCGCGACTTCTATCTGCATACCCTGGGCTTCACCCTGGTATCCGAGCACTACCGTACCGAGCGCGACTCGTGGAAGCTGAACCTGGCGCTGCCGGATGGCTGCGAGATCGAGCTGTTCAGCTTCCCCAACCCGCCAGCGCGCCCCACCCGCCCCGAGGCGTGCGGCCTGCGCCACCTGGCGCTGGCCACAACAGACCTGGACGCCGACATCGCCCGCCTCGCTAGCCTGGGTGTGGCCTGCGAGCCGGTACGCGTGGACGAGTACACCGACCGCCGCTTTACTTTCCTGGCCGACCCGGACGGCCTGCCGATCGAGCTGTACGAAGTGCCGGCATGAACAAGCTGCTGCCCATCATCCATGTGCTGTCCAAGCTCATCCTGCTATCGGCAGTGATGTTCCTGGTGCCCTGTGCCGTGTCCTGGTATTTCGAGGACGGCACCTGGCGCCATTTCCTGCACTCTGCCGCCGCGGGGCTGCTGATAGGCAGCAGTAGCTGGCTGGCCACCCGCCGCTTCGAGCGCGAGCTCAAACCGCGTGACGGCTTCATTCTGGTCACCCTGCTATGGCTGGGTTTTACCGCCATGTCAGCCGTGCCGCTGTGGCTGTACATGCCCAATCTGAGTGTGACCGACGCGTTTTTCGAAGCGATGTCGGCGCTGACCACCACCGGCGCCACCACGTTGCAGGGGCTGGAACACCTGGCACCGGCCATGAACTTCTGGCGGCATTTTCTGAGCTGGCTGGGCGGCATGGGCATTATCGTGCTGGCCGTGGCGGTGCTGCCCATGCTGGGCATTGGCGGCATGCAGCTGTACAAGGCCGAGATACCGGGGCCGATGAAAGAAACCAAGCTGGCACCGCGCATCGGCCAGACCGCCAAGAACCTGTGGTATATGTACAGTGCACTGACTGTCGTGTGCTTTGTGTGCCTGTACCTGGCCGGCATGACCCCGCTGGATGCACTGTGCCATGCCTTTACTGCGGTAGCGCTAGGCGGCTTTTCTACCTACGACCAGAGCGTGGGCTATTTTGACTCGCTGCTGATCGAGAGCATCCTGATCGTGTTCATGCTGCTGGGGGCGCTGAACTTTGCCACACACTTTACCGCGTGGCAGCGCAAATCGCTACGCAGCTACTGGCACGATATCGAAGCGCGCTATGTGCTGGGCTTGCTGGCGGCCAGCGTGCTGCTCACCAGCCTCTACCTGTGGCAGCAAGGGGTATACGACTTTGGCACGGCGCTGCGCCACGTGGCGTTCAACCTGGTATCCATCGCCACCGATACCGGCTACGCCAGCGTGGACTACGCGCAATGGCCCCTGCTGGCACCGCTATGGATGCTGTTCTTGTCTTGCATTACCGTCAGCTCTGGTTCGTGCGGTGGCGGCATCAAGATGATCCGCACCCTGGTGCTGACCCAACAAAGCTACCGCGAAATGGGGAACCTGCTGCACCCGCGCGCAGTCCTGCCACTGGTGATTGGCGGGCGTACCATCCCGGAGCGCATTGCGCTATCGGTGCTGGGTTTCATCTTTGTGTATTTCATGAGTGTGGTACTGCTGAGCTTTGTCCTGATCGGCAGCGGTCTGGACTTCCTGACCGCCTTCACCGCCATTCTGGCCTGCATCAACAATGTGGGGCCGGGCCTGGGCCAGGTAGGGCCGGCAGGCAACTACGCCGCGCTTGATAACTTCCAGACCTGGGTCTGCAGCTTTGCCATGCTGCTGGGCCGGCTGGAGATTTTTTCCATCCTGATTCTGTTTACCCCTGCTTTCTGGCGAAAATGACCATGCAAAAACGCTACTCCCTGCTGGGTTTCGCCCTGATTCCGCTACTGAGCCACGCGCTGGGCGACAGCCAGCTGCTCGACGCACGCGAAGCCTACCGCAAAGGCGATACCGCCACGCTGGCCAGCCTGGTCAACCAGGCCGACAAAGGCCTGCTGGATGCCTACCCGGCCTACTGGCTGGGCCTGAAGACACTGGAAAGTGGCGACAGCAACCCCGCCCGCCAGTTTGTGAACCGCTACCGCAGCGGCTACCTGGTGGAGCGCACGCTTAACGAACTCCTGGAGGACATGGGCCGCCGCGGCCAATGGGACGACCTGCTCAAAACCGCCCCGGTACTGGCCGACAATGCCCGCGACGCCGAAACCGTGTGCTTTGTCAGCCTGGCCACCCTGCAAAAGCAGCAAAGCATCAAGCCCGACCGCAGCTACCTGGCCGGTAACCTGGCCGATGGCTGCAACCGGCTGATCGATGCCCAGGCGGCACGCGGCCTGCTGGATAGCGCCCAGACCCAGGCGCGGCTGCGTCAGCTGATTGCCGGCAACTTCACCACCACAGCACGCCGACTGGCCACGGCGACCAACCTGGAAGACAGCTTCTTCCGCCCCGGCAGTGCCGAGCAACAAACCCAGGCGCTGGTCACACGCGGCAAGAGCGACCTGGCCGGTGCGCTGGCACAGCTAGCCGGCAACAGCCAGCTGTCTGCCGCACAACGCGGCTTTGCCTACGGCCAGCTGGGCCTGCTGGCGGCGCGCCGCCTGGACATGCCCACCGCCCTGGGCGCCTACGCCCAGGCCGACCCGGCCCAGCTTAACGATGAACAATGGGAATGGTGGCTGCGCGCCGCCCTGCGCCTGGAAGACTGGGCGCGGGTAGAGCAGATCGCGCGGGCCATGCCCGCCCCCCTGGCAGCCAAACCCGCCTGGCAATACTGGCGTGCCCGTGCCATGAAAGCCCAGGGCCGCCTGCAAGAAGCCATGCCGGTCTTTGTAAAAACCAGCTTTGAGCACAGCTACTACGGGCTGCTGGCCAAAGAAGAGCTGGGCGTGACGCTGGAAGCCCCGCCGACCCGCGTGGTGGTAGACGATGCCACCAGCCGCACGGTAGCAGCAGACCCCGGCATTGCCCAGGCGCTGGCCCTGTTTGAGCTGGCCGAGCGCAGCAACCGCGCCGAATGGCGCGAAGAAGGCCGCCGCGTGTGGCGCTGGGCCCTGCGCGAGCGCAGCGACCTGCAATTACTGGCCGCCGCCGACATCGCCCGCCAGCGTGGCCTGTACGACATGGCCATCCACGCGGCAGAGCGCACCCGCGAAAGCCACGATTTCAGCCTGCGTTACCTGTCGCCCTACCGTGACACCACGCGCAGCTACGCACGGCAGCTGGATATCGACGAAGCCTGGGTATACGGCCTGATGCGCCAGGAAAGCCGCTTTCTGAACGTGGCGCGCTCCGGTGTAGGCGCCAGCGGCCTGATGCAGCTGATGCCCGCCACAGCCAAATGGGTGGCCGGCAAGATGGGCCTGCCCGGCTACGAGATCAACGGCATCGACGACAATATCCGCCTGGGCACCTGGTATTTGCGCCACGTACTGGACACCCTGCAGAGCCAGCCGGTGCTGGCCACCGCCGCCTATAATGCAGGGCCTGGCCGGGCACGCGGCTGGCAAGCCGCCCGCCCGCTAGAGGGTGCCATCTACACCGAAAGCATCCCGTTTAACGAAACGCGTGACTACGTACAGAAGGTTATGGCCAACGCGGTGTATTATGCCGGCGCATTCCGCCAGGATAACGCCACACTGAAAGCCCGCCTGGGCACCATACCACCGCGCTAGGCCGCGACAGCAAGCCAAGACAGGCGGGCCCCTTGAGCCCGCCTGCCGCCATCACCAGGGAGTGGAACATGAGAATAGCCATTATCGGCGGTGCCGGTTTCGTCGGCAGCCACATCGCAGAACACCTCACCCGTGCAGGCCATGCGCTCACGCTGGCTACCCGCAACCGCGAGCGCCACAAGGCCACGCTGATTCAGCTGCCGCAAGCCGAGCTGCGCGAGTGCAATGTACATGAGCCACAACAGTTGGCCGCACTGCTGGCCGGCCACGACGCCGTAATCAGCATGGTAGGTATCCTGCACGGCAGCCGCGCTGCATTCGAGCACGCCCACGTGCAACTGGTCGAAAAAATCCTCAGTGCCTGCCACAGCACCGGCATTCGCCGCCTGGTGCACATCAGCGCACTGGGCGCCAGCGAGCAGGCCCCCAGCGACTACCAGCAAACCAAAGGCAAGGCCGAGCGCCTGATCGAGGCCAGCGGGCTGGACTACACCATCCTGCGCCCGTCGGTCATTTTTGGTGCCGGCGACAATTTTCTGAACATGTTTGCCAAACTGGCCGCCACCGCGCCATTGCTACCGATTGGCGGTGCCGACACCCGCTTTGCCCCGGTGTGGGTGGACGACGTCGCCCGCGCCGTGGCCGCCTGCCTGGCGCGCCCGGCCACCATTGGCCACAAGCTGGATCTGGCCGGCCCCGGCACGTACACGCTGCGCCAGCTGGTCGCCTATGCGGCCAACCTGTCCGGCCACCCGCGCACCATTATCAGCCTGCCGGAATGGGCAGCCATGCTGCAAGCCACGCTGCTGGGCCTGCTGCCCGGCCCCGCGCTGCTGAGCGTCGACAATGTGCGCTCGCTGCGGGTAGATAACGTCAGCGACCAGCCCTTCCCCGCCGCACTGCTGGGTTTTGCTCCTACAGCACTGGAAGCGGTAGCCCCGTTCTACCTGGGCCAGCAAGAGTGCAACCTGACACTGGACCGCTACCGCGCCAAGGCAGCCCGCGAATGAAGTGCTACATCGTTGGCGGCGCTGTGCGCGACCGCCTGCTGGGCCTGCCGGTAAAAGACCGCGACTGGGTGGTGGTAGGCGCCACGCCGGAAGCCATGCTGGCGCAGGGCTTCAAGCCGGTAGGCAAAGACTTTCCGGTGTTCCTGCACCCGCATACACATGAGGAGTACGCGCTGGCGCGTACCGAGCGCAAGGTTGGCCGCGGCTACCACGGCTTTACCTTCCATGCCGCGCCGGATGTCACGCTGGAAGAGGACCTGATACGCCGCGACCTCACGGTGAACGCCATTGCCCAGGACGACGACGGCACGCTGATCGACCCCTACGGCGGCGTGGCCGACGCACAAGCCGGCGTGCTGCGCCATGTGAGCCCGGCTTTTGCCGAGGACCCGGTGCGCATCCTGCGTCTGGCGCGCTTTGCCGCCCGCTTCGGCTTTGCCGTGGCGCCAGAAACGCAAGCCCTGATGCAGCAGATGGTGGCCAACGGCGAGGTGGACGCGCTGGTGGCCGAGCGCGTGTGGCAAGAGCTGGCCAAGGGCCTGATGACCGACACCCCGTCGCGCATGCTGCTGGTGTTACGTGACTGTGGCGCGCTGGCCCGCTTGCTGCCCGAGGTAGACGCGCTGTTCGGTGTGCCGCAACGCGCCGACTACCACCCGGAAATCGACACCGGCGACCACGTCATGCGGGTGCTGGACTACAGCGCCAGCCAGAACCAGCCGCTGCCGGTGCGCTTTGCCGCGCTGATGCACGACCTGGGCAAAGCGCGCACCCCAGCCGACATCCTGCCGCGCCATATCGGCCACGAGCCGCGTGGCGAGGCCCCGCTGCTGGCGCTGTGCGACAGGCTGCGCGTACCGGCCGAGTGCCGCGACCTGGCGCGCATCACCGCGCTGTACCACACCAAGGTCCATATTGCCTTCCAGCTACGCCCGGACACCGTACTGGGCCTATTGCGCGACTGCGATGCCCTGCGCCGCCCCGAACGCTTTGCCCAGATGCTGGCCGCCTGCCTGGCCGACGCTCGCGGCCGCCTGCATTTCGAGCAGTGCGATTACCCGCAAGCTGGCTACCTGGCCGCCATGCTGGCCGCCGCGCAGGCAGTAGACGCCGGTGCGGTGGCACAAGCTTGCGCCGACAAGAAAAACATCGCCCAAGCGGTAGATGCCGCCCGTGTGGCCGCCATCACCCAGGCCAAAAAAACCTACCCTCACCCCGCATGAACTTCACCACTTTACCCGCCACCCTGATGCGTGGCGGCACTAGCAAGGGCTTGTTCTTTCGTGCCGACCAACTACCCGACAACCCGGCACAGGTACAGGCCCTACTGGTGCGCGCACTGGGTAGCCCGGACCCGTACGGCAGCCAGCTGGACGGCTTGGGTACCGGCATTTCCAGCACCAGCAAGATCGTCATCATCGGCCCGTCACAACAGCCTGGCTGCCATGTGGACTACCTGTTCGGCCATGTTGCCATCGCCGACGGGCTGGTGGACTGGTCCGGCAACTGCGGCAACCTTAGCGCTGCCGTACCGGTTTTTGCCCTGATGCAGCACATGGTGGCCGGTGCCCCGGCCAACGGCCCGGTAGCCGTACATATCTGGCAAGCCAATATCGGTAAAAAGATCATCGCCGAGCTGCATATGCAGGACGGCCTGCCGGTCTGGTGGGGCGACTACCACCTGGATGGCATCGCCTTCCCCGCCGCCGCCATCCGCGTGCGCTTTCTGGACCCCGCCGGCGGAGCCAGCGGCAAGCTGTTTCCTACCGGCCGCCCACGCGACACCCTCCCCCTGCCGGACGGCAGTACGCTGGAGGCCACGCTGATCGACGCCGGCAACCCTACAGTATTTGTACGCGCAGCCGACCTGGGCCTGCGCGGCGACGAAACCGGCCACGCCCTGAGCGCAGAGCAACAGCAAAAGCTGGAATGGGCGCGCTGCGCCGGTGCGGTGATGATGAAGCTGGGGCCAGACGCCGACACTATCCACCGCGAACGCCCGGCCACGCCCAAAATCAGCTTTCTGTCCCCGGCCAGCCAGCCCGGCCACGCCCTGACCGCCCGCATCGTGTCCATGGGCCGCTTGCACCACGCCTATACCGGCACCGGTGCCATTGCGCTGGCGGCGGCAGCGGCCATCAAGCACACCCTGGCGGCCGAGCTGTGCGGCGCGCCGGTACGCGGCCAACCTTTCACCTTTGCCCACGCCAGCGGCAGCCAGACACTGGAAGCCATCATGCAGCGCCACGGCCGCAGCTGGAAGGTAGAAGAAGTCGCCATGACCCGCCACGCCCGGCCGCTAATGCAGGGTACGCTGTATATCCCCCGGCAGCCTTAAACAAGCTGCTTCATGAAAAACCCTGTGCACGGGCAGGCACAGGGGCTTTTTGCCAAGGCTGCCACACCGGACAGCGACACGGCGTAAGCAGGCTAGTCGCGGAACACAAACTGGCCCTGGGCGTCCCGCCGTGGCATGGCCATGGGATTAAAGTCGGGGAACGCCAGGCTACGCACATGCCAGGTCAGCAGCAAGGTCAGCAAGGTCATCGCCCCCTGCACCACCGCCCAGCCGCCGTTTGGCAGCTGCGACACCAACTGCGGGATCTGGATAAGCGCATAGAGGATGTACACATTAAACGCCGCCGCGATCCAGCGTGAAAAACCTGCCGCAAAAGCCGCCGGCACCAGCGCAGAAAACAGTGCCATCCACACGCTACTCTGCCCGCCCAATAGCTGGCCACTCTGGTAGCCCACCCCTAGCGACAGCAAGGAAAACCCCATCATCACGGCAATCAGCGTGTGGTTTTTCACCTGATGCTGCTGCCGCCTTGCCGGGGTAGCCGTAGCCGCCAGCAAATAAGCCAGCTGGCCGGGGTTGGCCGCACTGGCTTGCAACTCGCTATAGATTGTCTGCTTGCTTTTACCCTGCGCCAGGGCCTGGTCGATAGCCTGCTGAATGGCCTGTTTCTTCATGTTTTGCCTTTCTTGAACGGCTGCCATTGTGCCATAAGTGCCGAACCGGCCGCCAAAACAAAGGCATGCATATAGAATGTATGTGAATTTCAATGGCTGATGCTTATACTAGATGCATCAATACAGGGGACTGCCATGCCTTGCCATATCCTCATTGCCGAAGACAGTACCAGCCAGCGCGAGGCACTGGCCGCGCTGTGCCGCACACTGCCAGACGTTGAGGTACATGAGGCATCAGATGGCCGCTGGGCTGCGCAACTGGCGCGCCAGCTGGAGCAGCTGGACCTGGTCATCACCGATATCAATATGCCGGGCATGGACGGCATTGAGTTGATGCAGCAGCTATCCCGCCACGTCCACTTGCCTTCACTGCTGCTACTGAGCGGCCATGTGCCCGAGCTGCTGTCCAACTGCATGCGCGCTGCCGAAGAGCTGGGCTTTGCCAATATTGCTTACCTGGCCAAGCCAATCGAGATCGATACGCTGCTGCAAGAGGTTCAACAGCTGCTGCTACGCAGACAGAGCCCGGGCGTAGACGAGCAGGCCATACCGCTGTCCGAGATTTTTACCGGCCTGGCGCACAACCAGTTTTGTGCACACTTTCAGCCCATCTACAACCAGCGCCAGCACCGTGCAGTACAGGTAGAAGCGCTGGCACGCTGGCAGCACCCGGCTTATGGCCTGCTGGGCCCAGCCAGCTTCATCGACCGGCTGGAGCACGAGGGGTTTATCGTCTTGCTCACACGGCGCATCGTGCAAACCAGCCTGGACTTGCTGACGCGCAACCCCTGGGCACAAGACCTGCGGCTATCGATCAACCTGTCCCGCGGCTTACTGGATGACGCCGATTTTTTCGACTGGCTGATCAAAGAGGTGGAAGAAAGGCGGATACCGCCACGCCAGATCGTGCTGGAAATTACCGAAACCATGGCCTTCAGCAACCTGGGCAATACCCTGGCGGCCTTGCTACGCCTGCGCTTACGCGGTTTCGAGCTGTCACTAGATGATTTCGGCGCCGGGCACACCAACCTGGAGCAGCTAAAAGACTTGCCGATTACCGAGCTGAAACTGGACCGTACACTGATCAAAAGCATCCATCAGGCACACCGTACACAGAGCATCCTGGACGGCATCATCCAGATAGGACAGCAGCTGAAACTGCGCATGGTGGCAGAGGGCATAGACAACCCGCACGACTTGGCTTACCTGCAAGGGCGCTACCCCGAACTGGAGCTGCAGGGCTTTTACCTTGGGCGCCCGGTGGCCTCCAGCGAGCTTTCGTCCCATCTGGGCTACGCCAACAGCCGGCCAGCCAGCGCCTGAAGCAGCCACGCGCCTGACCGACCACACGAAAAAACGGCCCGCAGGCCGTTTATGGGGGGAGTGGCGATTAGCCGGCTACCCGTCTGGGCTGCCACAGCACATCCGGCACACCGGCCGCCACATTCAAATGGCGCGACAAAATGAACAGCACGTCAGAAAGACGGTTCAGGTACTGGCGTGGCAACGGCGGCATGGCATCAAACTCGCCCAGCGCCACCACACTGCGCTCGGCCCGGCGGCATACCGCACGGCCCTGGTGCGCGACGGCAGCGGCACGACAGCCCCCAGGGAGAATGAATTCCTTCAGTGGCGGCAGCGCGGCATTCCATTGCTCTGCATACTGCTCCAGCATGGCCAGCTGAGCCGCTTGCAATGCCTGGTAGCCCGGGACTGCCAGCTCGGAGCCCAGGTCGAACAGGTCGTGCTGCACCTCGGCCAAAAAGGCATCGATGCCATCGGGCAAGCTCTCGCAACGCAATAAACCGATAATGCAATTCAGCTCGTCCACATCACCCAGGGCATGAATTCGGTCGGCATTCTTGGAAACCCGGCTACCATCCCCGAGGCCGGTGGTACCTGCATCGCCACCGCGGGTGACAATGCTGGACAGGCGGTCAGTCATCAAACTTCCTTATGGTGGCTGGCTGCTTCGTCCAGCGCTTCGCGTAGCGAGGCACGCAGGGACTCGGCCAGCATCATGTCAAAATCTTCTTTCAACTGCTTCATCACGCCGGCCATCAGCTGCTTGGCCTGCTGCTCCAGCGCGTCCTGCATCCACAGCGTGAGCTCCACTTTCATGCGTGGCAGCACGCGGGCGTAAAGTGCCTCGATCAGCGCATCTTCATCCAGCCCTGCCATTACCCCAGGAGCGGCTGCCACCGGGCTGGCTTGCGCGGGCATGGCCTGGCTGACCGCTTCGATATGAATATCGTCTTCCGACAGCACCGGCACCGGCACGGGTTGCGCCTGCGCGGGCGGAGCGGCCTCGGTGGCCAAAGTCTCTGCCTGCGCGGGCTGCCGGCGTACACGAATGATTTCAGCGATGACAGGCTGCGCAGGCGCAGGTTCCGCGGCAAGCGGCAGCTGGTCCAGGTCTAGCGGCGGCTCGGCCCCCAGGTCGCGCGCCCAGGCCAGCTCGACTTCTTTATCCCCGGCATGAAAGCCGGTATTGGCCAGCGGCCAATCACCACCCGGCAGCTTGGCCGCGGGTTCGCCCAGTATGGCAGCAGGCGATACGGCTGCCGTGGCCAGGCCCAGACCACCGCCCAACACCCCCATGGGCAGGCTATCCAGCGAAATGCTCTGGACGCCATCGGTAGCAGCAGCCACTGGCGGCGCGGGCGCTACAGGCTCGTCCTGCGCCACTGCGGCCAACGCTGGCTGTGCAGCTTGCAACCAGGCGGGCACGGGTTCAACGGCACGCCCTTGAGGGGCATCTTGCTCGGGCGGGGTTGGCAGTGCTGCAGACACCAGTGGCGCGCTTTCAGGCGTGGCAAGCGCCGCATCGAGCGGTGTCTGCGCTACGGCCACCGTGGCGATAGGCTCGGCTTCGCGCGCTTCCTGCACCACCACGTCCGGCGCTGCCTCCACCGCAACAAACGTCACGGGCTCGGGTACGGGCTCGTCGACCGCGGCCACCGGGGCAACGGGTTCATCGCGCCATGCCGGCTCCACCGTGGCAAGCGGGGGAGGCTGCCAGGCGTCAGCTACCGTTTCGGCCTCTCGCGTCTCTGCAGCAGGCTCAGCGGTCTGCGGCGATACCGGCGGTGCCACTACCGGCTGCAGACCCGCCAGGATGTCGTCTATCGACATGGCAAGGCTTGGCGCTGGCGCCGCAACAGGCTCGTCAGGCACGTCCCAGGGCAACGCTTCAAACGCCGTGACCGGGTCGGCATGGGCTGGCGCAACATCCAAGCTGGCGTGCTCGGCCGCATCCGGCGTGACGGCAGACTCCGGCAGGATGGCATCCCACTGGGTATCCATCAGTACCGGCACGTCATGGCTGGCCTGTTCGGGTGTCTGGTGCGCTTCGTCAAGCTCGGTTATGCCATTCAGCTGCGCCAGCTCGGGCGCGGGTGCGGTTGGCGGCTCCCAGGTACCGGCCCACTCGTCTTCAGTCGATTCGGCCACAAAAACTTCTGCCTGCGGCGCTGCCGTATCGTCAGCCTTGCTGAGAAAAGCATCCAGCGGCAGCTCTGGCAGGTCTGCCGGCTCGTCAAAGTCATCCAGCTGCGCGGCAAACTGGTCTAGCGACACCTGGTCTGCTTGCAGCGGGTTGGCCTCGGCAACGGCCAGATCGGTAGCGGGCTCAGGGCTGGCCTGCGTGACCGGTTCGAATGTCGCTCTGGCAAACAACGCCCCCAAGCCATGCTCACCGCCCGGATTGGCCGCTGCTGGCGTGTCCGGCTTGTCTTCCAGCTCGAAAGCAAAGTCGTCAGGCGCGTGCTGGGGTGCAACGGTGCCAGACAAGGACGGGTCACCCCGGCCGTAATCCAGGCCGGGCAAAACGTCGTCCAGCGACAGCTCGGCAGGCAGGTCGACTTCCAGATCCAGCGACGGCAGGCGCTCTATCAGCTGGCTGGCGTTCAGGCTGGCTCGCTCGCTATCACTTGCCTCTTCACCCAGTACATCGTCGAGCGACAGCTCGTCCGGCAGGGTCAGTTCCGGCTGTGTTTCGTCGGGTAAAACACGCGCCAATGCGTCGAGCTCGGCAGAGAAATCGTAGGCGGGAATGTCCAGCACCGGGATCGCTTCGACATCCACCACGTCGGTCAATACGGGCAGGTCTTGCGGGTTCCAGGTATGGTCGGGGGTAGGGTTTGTCATGCGGCATCACTCATGTCGTGATGGTGAATATCAAAGCCTTGGTCGAGGTAGGCGCGGTAGCGCGTACGCGCCACGGCCCTAGAAGCCTCATCCTGGCTAACCACCTCCAGAATACGGGAAAATGTCGCCGGCTTGGCAGGCATTTTTTCGCCCAGGTTCAGTAGTACCGTGGGCCCGGCTGGCACATCGAAATGGGTGGCTAGCCAGATACGCGACGAGGCCGCCTCTGGCGCTTGCCATTCGCAATGCGCGATAAAGCTGGTATCACCAAAAGACCAAAGCGCCCGGCTGAAAGCCTGCAGCGCCTGGTCGTCAGGAAGAATGACCAGCAGCCGTTCTTCCTTGCGGTATACAGTTTGTGCCGCGCGGCAGGCAAAGGCCTGCACGCTGGCGACACCTGTATAAAAATCAATCCGCGTCATCTTCGGTCGTTTCTACCACTTCGCGACGTGGGCGGCCGCGGCGAACCACGTTACCCAGCGCGATGTCGGCACGGTCTTGCAGGAACTGCACCAGCATTGGTACCGGGCGGCCAGTAGCCCCCTTGTCCTTGCCACCACGCCAGGCGGTACCGGCGATATCCAGGTGGGCCCAGTCGTAGGCCTTGGCAAAACGTGACAGGAAGCAGGCGGCGCTCACGCTGCCACCAGCACGACCACCGATGTTGGCCATGTCGGCGAACGGGCTCTTCAGCAGCTCCTGGTATTCGTCCCACAACGGCATGTGCCAGGCGCGGTCGCCTACTTCTTCGCCGGCGGCCCACAGTTCTTTGGCCAGGCTGTCCTGGTTACTGTACAAGCCGGTCGCCACGTGGCCCAGCGCCACGACGCAGGCGCCAGTCAGCGTGGCGACGTCTACCACGGTAGCCGGGTTGAAACGCTCGACGTAAGTCAGCGCGTCGCACAGTACCAGGCGGCCTTCTGCGTCGGTGTTCAGCACTTCGATGGTCTGGCCGGACATGGAGGTCACGATATCACCCGGCTTCAGCGCACGGCCGGACGGCATGTTTTCGCAGGTCGCCACGACACAGATCAGGTTCAGTGGCAGCTTCATTTCCACCGCCGCACGGAAAGCGCCGATCACTGCTGCGGCACCGCCCATGTCGTACTTCATTTCGTCCATGCCTTCGCCCGGCTTCAGCGAAATACCGCCGGAGTCAAAAGTCAGGCCTTTGCCTACCAGCACGATGGGACGGTCGTTCTTGTCTTTGGCACCAAAGTGTTTGAGCACCACGAAACGGGCTTCTTCGTCACTGCCTTTGGCAACGGACAAGAAGGAGTGCATCTTCAGTGCGTCCAGCTCGGCCGGGCCCATCACTTCGGCTTCGGCGCCAAAGGCCAGTGCCATGTCGCGCGCGGCTTCGGCCAGGTAAACCGGGGTGCAGATATTGCCGGGAGCATTGGCCAGGTCCTTGGCCAGCTTCATGCCGGCGGCAATAGCCTGGCCACGCTGTTGGCCGCGTTCGCCATCGGTGAGGTCGCTGCGGCGCGGTACAGCCAGGGTCATCTTGCGTGGCTCGCGCACTTCGTCCAGGCGCGATTTGAACTTGTCAAAACGGTACAAGGTGTCCAGCGTGACCACGGTGGCCTGCTCTACCATCCACTCTACATCGTGTTTCTTCACGTGCAGCTCGGACAAATAGCTCACCACTTCATTGGACTGGGTCGCGGCCAGGGCCTTGACCGAAGCACGGATGGCTTCACGGTATTCTTTGGCGCGGAAATCGCGCTCCTTGCCCAGGCCAACCAGCATGACACGATCACACAGGGTATGCGGGATGGAATGCAGGATCAGGGTCGTACCCAGTTTGCCATCCATGTCGCCACGTTTGAGCACATCGGTAATGAAGCCGTTCGAGATGCGGTCAAGCAGGTCGGCAGCAAAAGACAGCTTGCGGGTTTCGTAAACACCGACCACAACGCAGGCTACGCGCTGTTTTTCCGGGCTTCCGCTTTTAATGTTAAACTCCATGCAACGCTCCACCATGTGTGTTTGGTTCATCAAGACATACGTTCCAGCAGGCTTTTGGCCTGGCCGGAACCGGCCGACAAGCCTTGATTTTCTGGCCGACAACCATTCAGGTTAACCTTTCCAATTATCACTATCCTTTTGACGAATTGTCAAAAACGGGCCTGTTTTATGCTTTTTCAGAAAAGCCTTACCCGAGAGCTGACTTATACCAGTATCGGCGTATTTTCCATTTTGCTCGCTATTCTGCTGAGCACCCAAACCATCAATATGCTGGGCCGCGCTGCCCAGGGCCGCATTGCCAGCGATGCCATTTTTGCGCTGATCGGCTTCTGGTCGATCGGTTTTTTCCCGGTACTGATGATCCTCACCATCTTCGTCAGCGTCATTGTCACGCTTACCCGCATGTGGCGCGAGCACGAAATGGCTGTCTGGATGGCCAGTGGCAAGTCACTCACCGATTGGGTATGGCCCGTTTTGCGTTTTGCACTGCCACTGTCACTGCTGATTGCCGCAGGCACCATGGTGGTCGAGCCCTGGGCCGTACAACGCAGCAAGGAATACGCCGAAACCCTCAAGCAACGTGAGGAAATGACTGCACTGTCGCCCGGCGTGTTCAAGGAGTCCCGCAGTAGCGACCGCGTGTACTTCATCGAAAGCTATTCGGTACTCAGCGGTGCCACCCGCAATGTGTTTGTGCAGAGCATCAAGGCGGGTGAGGTATCGTCCATTTTTGCCAAGGCAGGTCAGCTCAGCACGGACAAGGACGGCAACCGCATCCTGGTACTGGAAAATGGTCGCCGCTACACTGGTGAGCCGGGGTCGGGCGCCTTCGAGGTGGCCGAGTTCGAACACTACACGCTGAAAATCAGCGAAACCGAGCGCATCGTGCGCCCCGAGCTGGACAGCGAAACGCGGCCAACCCTGGCGCTGCTGGCAAGCGACCAGCCGGCCGATCGCGCCGAGCTGGCATGGCGGATATCGCTACCCATTTGTGCACTGGTACTGGCACTGCTGGCTATTCCGCTCAGCTATTTCAACCCCCGCTCCGGCCACGCCTACAACCTGGTTTTCGCGCTGGGCGCCTACCTGCTGTACCAGAACCTGATGTGGCTGCTGCGTGACGCCATCGGCAGCGGCAAGCTGCCCAGTGCCCTTGGCATCCTGCCGGCCCACGCCGCCATGCTGGCACTGGCCGCCGCCCTGCTCTACTACCACAACCGCCCTGCCGAGCCCTGGCTTACCCGCATGAAAAGACTGCTGCGGAGGAAATCCGCATGAGCATGCTGCGCAACTACCTGCTAACACGCTTTACCAGCGCCACCCTGTTTACCCTGGCCTGTTTGCTGGGCCTGTACGGCTTCTTTGACGCCATCCGCGAGCTACCCAACGTGGGCAAGGGCAGTTTTGACTCTGGCACCTTGCTGATGTACACCCTGCTGCAAGCACCGGGGCATGCTTATGAGCTGATGCCTCTGGCCGTGCTGATCGGCGCCATGGTGGCCATGTCGCAGCTCTCCAGCACCTCCGAATACACGGCCATCCGTACCGCCGGGGTGTCACTGGGACAAATCGCCCGCATCAAGCTGCTGTTTGGCGTGGCCATGGCAATTACTGCCTTATTACTGGGCGAGTTCGCCTCGCCACTGGCCGAAAAAAATGCAGAACGCATCAAGCTGCAGGCCACCCACTCGCTGGTAGCGCAGGAGTTCCGCTCCGGCCTGTGGGTAAAGGACGACAACAACTTTATTAACGTAGGCGAAATGCTGCCGGACAACACCTTGCTGGGGGTACGCATTTACACCTACGACCAGGACTACCGCCTGGTGATGACACGCCATGCCGAGCGTGCCCAGTACCAGCCCGCCAATAAAACCTGGCTACTGAGCCAGGTGCGCCAGTCGGAAATCTTGCCGGACCAGATCAAGGTTGGCCGCATGGCGCAGCAAACCTGGCGTTCGGTGATTCAGCCGGACATCCTGTCTGTGTTGCTGGTGGTGCCGGAACAAATGTCGGCCATGGACCTGATGACTTATATTGAACACTTGCGCACCAACAATCAAAAAACACAGCGCTATGAAATTGCACTGTGGGGCAAGCTGTTCTACCCGCTGGCGTGCATTTCGATGGTGATGGTGGCGCTAGCCTTTACACCGGTATCCGGCCGCCACAACGACCTGGGCATCAAGCTGTTTTCCGGCATTTGCCTGGGCATTGCCTTCCACTTTAGCAACCGTCTGTTTGGCCACCTGGGCCTGCTGTACAACTGGAACCCGATTGTCTCTGCCACCCTGCCCACCCTGCTCTTCCTGGTGGCGGGCCTGGCCGCACTCGCTCGACAGGAAAGACGATGAGCACACCCGATCAGACACAACAGTACCGCCGTTGGCGCCAGGCTCTGCAGCAAGGCCGCGAGGCGCTGGCTGCCGAATACCGCGAAAACCGGAATGCGCGGCAGTATCTGGTCAAGCATGGCCTGCTGGTAGACGGCATCATCCGCTCGGCATGGGAAGTACTGGGCATGGGGCAGCGCGCCGCCCTGCTGGCGGTAGGCGGCTATGGCCGCGGCCAACTCTTCCCCCACTCCGATATCGACCTGCTGCTGCTACTGCCTGAAACCACCTCGCACAACCTGTCGGGCTTCGTCGAGACGTTTGTCAGCGCCATGTGGGATATCGGGCTGGAGGTAGGCCACAGCGTACGCACCATCAGCGAGTGCCTGAGCGAATCGCGGCTGGATATCACCGTGGAAACCACGCTGCTGGAAAACCGCCTGCTGGCCGGCAATATCACGCTGTACCACCAGCTGAACCAGACGGTAGAAAAACACCGCGACCCGGTACGCTTTCTGGAAGGCAAGCTGCTGGAACAGCAGCAGCGCCATAACAAGCACTTTGGCGTTACCAGCAACCTGGAACCCAACGTCAAGGAAAGCCCCGGCGGCCTGCGCGACCTGCACACCATTCTGTGGATCAGCAAAGCCATTGGCCTGGGACAAAACTGGGATAGCCTGGCACGCAACGAGATTCTCACCGCCTCCGAGGCGCGGCTGATTCGCTACAGCGAGCGCCAGCTGGAACAGATCCGCATCGACCTGCACCTGGCCGCACGACGCCGCGAAGACCGCCTGATCTTCGACCTGCAGCAGCAAGTCGCCAGCATGAGCGGCCTGGAGGACGACAAGGCCAAGCGCGCCAGCGAGCAGCTGATGCAGCGCTTTTACAAATCGGCCAAGAACGTCAGCCAGCTCAACGGCATCCTGCTGCCCAACCTGCGCGCCCGCCTGCTGTGTGATGTACCGCGCATTACCCAGCAGCTGGACGAACACTTTTACAGCGTCAATGGCCTGCTGGGCATTTACGACAGTCAAGTCTTCGAACGCCAGCCGTCCACCATCCTGCGCGCCTTCCTGCATATGCAGCAGCATGAGCTGGGCGGCATGGCACCACGCACCCTGCGCGGCCTGTGGCACGCCCGGCGCCAGATTAACGACCGTTTCCGCCGCGACCCGGAAAACCGCGCCCTGTTCATTCAGCTGTTCCGCGCCGGCGGCGGGCTGACCCGCACCCTGCGCCGCATGAACCTGTACGGCGTACTGGGCAAATACCTGCCGGCGTTTGGCCGCATCATGGGCCAGATGCAGCATGACCTGTTTCATGTGTACACCGTCGACGAGCACATCCTGATGGTGGTGCGCAATCTGCGCCGTTTTGCCATACCCGCCTTCAACCACGAATACCCGCTGCTGTCGCGCCTGATCCACGAATTCGACCGCCCCGAGCTGCTCTATGTGGCCGGCTTGCTGCACGACATCGCCAAAGGGCGCGGGGGCGATCATTCCGAGCTGGGCATGGTCGATGCGGCACAGTTCTGCGAAGGCCACGGCATTGACGGTGAAGACTGCGACCTGGTGGTCTGGCTGGTGCAACAACACCTCACCATGTCCAGCGTGGCGCAAAAGCAGGACATCTACGACCCGGATACCATTCAGCACTTTGCCGAGCTAGTGGGCAGCCCCAGAAAGTTGGCCGCACTGTACATCCTGACCGTGGCGGATATCCGTGGCACCAGCCCGAAGGTATGGAATGCCTGGAAGGCCAAATTGCTGGAAGACCTGTTCTACGCCACCCGGCGCGCCCTGCAGCGCGGCGGCCATGTGGATGTAAACTCGGAGCTGGAAGAGCGCAAGCAGGCTGCCCTGCGCCTGATGCGCCTGAACATCATGCCGGAAGGGGCAGAAGCCGCCTTCTGGCAAAAACTGGAAACCGTGTATTTCCTGCGGCACGAGGCCAAGGAAATCGCTTGGCACACCCGCATGCTCGGCCGGCTGGTTGACACCAAAGAACCCGTGGTGCGGGCGCGGCTGTCCGAAGACAAGGAAGGCTTGCAGCTACTGGTGTACACACCGGACCAGCCCGACCTGTTTGCCCGGCTGTGCGCCTTTCTGGGCCGCCACAACTACAGCATTGCCGACGCCAAAATCTACACCACACGCCATGGCTATGCGCTGGATACCTTCCATGTCTTCCTGCCGGAACACCACGAAGGCAACTACCGCGACCTGATCAACTTTGTGGAGTTCGAGCTGGCCGCCACTTTGCTACGGCAAGACCCGATCAGCCTGCCGGCCAAAGGGCGGCTGAACCGGCACCAGAAGAACTTCCCCGTCAAGCCGCAGGTGCTGATCCGCCCGGACGACAAGGGCAAACACTTTGTCTTGTCCATTGTGGCCGGCGACAACCAGGGCCTGCTGGCGCGCATTGCCAAGGTATTGTCCGGCTATCAGGTCAGCGTGGATTCCGCCAAGATCATGACGCTGGGCGGGCGGGTAGAAGATTCGTTCCTACTCTCCTCACCACGCCTGTCAGATGACAAGGCCCTGCTGGCGCTGGAAGCTGATCTGATCGAAGCACTGCGCGTCTGATAGCCCACCCCAGCCAGGCTTAAAACCCCGAAGTACTGAGGACAAGCAAAAACCCCCTGCCAGCATCGCGCAAGCAGGGGGTTTTCTATCCGGCACCACGTGGCGCCGCCTTATCAAGGCCGCATCATGCTTCGCGGCGGAAATCCCGCGTGAGTTTTTCCATATCACTGGCCGCCAGCTCCAGCCGCTGCGAGCTGTCGCATACTACCTGGGCCGTATGCACATTTTGCTCGCTTAATGCGGCCAACTGCTCCACGGATGCAGCGACCTGATGCACAGACTCTGACTGGCTAGCCATTTGCGAAGACAGGCTCACCGAAAAATCCCGCGCTTCGTCTGCCACCTTCAACAGGCTTTGCAAATGGCCGGCAGACTGGCGAATTTCGTCGCTCACGCGGCCAACTTCGGCGGCAGACAGATCCATCTTGCCGGCAACACCATCCGTAATGGTGACAATGTGCTGCACCAGACGGGTGATGCTTTCTGTCGTCTGCGCCGTACGCTCGGCCAGCTTGCGCACCTCGTCGGCCACCACGGCAAAACCGCGGCCAGACTCCCCGGCACGGGCAGATTCGATCGCCGCATTCAGTGCCAGCAAATTGGTCTGGTCTGCGATTTCGTGAATCAGGTCGGTCATGCCCTTGATCTTGGCAATAGCGGACTCCAGCTCGCCCAGCTCGGCCTTGGACTGGCTCACCACCGCGACCGCCTGCCCTGCTGCCGCCTCGGCCAGCTTCATCACCGCCTGGCCATCGGTTGCCGCACGGCGCGTGGCCTCGGCACCGCGCACGCTTTCTTCGGTCATCGTGACTATGCGGCCTACCGACTGGCTGATCACCATCATCGAATCGCTGATGTGGCTCAGACCGCCCCCCTGCTCGCGGGCACGATCCACCAGGGCAGACATCTCGCTACCCAACTGTACCGCCTGCTTGTGCGTGATACTGCTGGTCGCCAGGGTATCGGCCACCATGGCGCGCAGGCTCAGCCGCAAGGTTTCCAGGCTATCGGTCATGCGGCCGATCTGCCCCCCCAGGTTGGCGTGCAGGGGTTGCTCCAGCCTGCCCTCACCCAAGGCACGCAAGCCACGGTGAATCACCGCCATGGCTTGGGCTTCGCTGCGGCGCCACCAGAACGACGTGGCACTCAGACCCACCACGCCCACCAGCGCCAGGCCCAGCCGTGCCAGCTCGCCCAAACCCGGCATGGCACCACCGGCAAACAACATACCCACAAACAAGCCCGTCAAGCCAAAGCCGATCTTGCCGCTATCTTTACGCCCAGCATACGCTTTCAGCGTAGAGGCCAACACCGCTTGCTTGTTGCGTACCTGCTGGTACAGCGCCTCTGCCGCCGCCACATCCTGCCGGCTGGGGGCACTGCGCACCGAGACATAGCCTTGCACCTGCCCCTGTACGGTAATAGGCGTCACGTAAGCCTCTACCCAGTAAAAATCCCCATTTTTGGCACGGTTTTTCACGATGCCGCGCCACGGCTTGCCCGCTTTCACCGTATCCCACAGGTCGGCAAAGGCCTCTGCCGGCATATCCGGATGCCGGACCACGTTGTGGTTCTTGCCAAGCAGCTCACCCTCCTCGAAGCCGCTGATCTCGATGAAGGCCCGGTTGGCGTAGGTAATGGCGCCCTTCAGATCTGTCTTGGTAACAATGGGGCGCTGCGGGTCGAGGAACAACTCGTTGGCCGTTACAGGGGTATTGATCTTCATGGCTTATTCTTCTGTGTGTGGTCGCAGAATTCTATCATTTATAAGCGAATACTAATCAAATATACATTTATTGCAATGCAAAACACTTCTCACAGCAGGCAGAACGCAGTACATTAGCAAAACGATAATCAATATCAAAAGACATGCTGCAGCACGCCAACCAAGCCCATATCGATACCGACACGCTGCTGGACATCATCGAGCACCAGCGCATTGGTGCCGAGTTCCAGCCCATCAAGCACACCGATACCCTAGCCACTATAGGACACGAGGCGCTGGCCCGCTTTTACAAGCGCAATGGGCAGCCCCTCCCCCCGCAAGCCGTGTTTGCCACCTTGCACGACTCGCCGGTCACCCTGGTGCAAGCCGAGCTGATGAGCAAACGCTGGCAGATAGACAGCGCCCCGCAAGATGGCTTGCTGTTTCTGAATCTGGATCCGGACGCCTTCACCATCAGTGGTGCCAACCCGGAGCATCACCCTATGCTGCAACTACTGGCACAGCCGGACAGGATCGTGGTCGAGATCATAGAAAATGCCAGCATCCAGGATGCGGACCGCAGCCTGTGGCTGGCGGAGTGCCTGGCCGCTCGCGGTATCCTGACTGCACTGGACGATATAGGCGGTGTCGGCACCATGTTATCGCTACCGATTCTGTGCAATGTGGACCTATTCAAATTCGACCGCCACTGGCTGCAAGCCATACACCAGCCGGCACAGCGACGCATGCTGAAAATGTTATTGGATTATGCGAAGGCAGAAAACAAAAAAACCGTATTGGAAGGCATTGAAACAGCAGATGACCTGGCGATTGCCAGAGAGTTGAATGTTGATTATGTGCAGGGATATTTATTCAGACCCGAATTCATCAACAAACAGGCCTGAACACATTGCGGCCAACCTTTACAGGTTGGCCGCATCTTTTTATCGTGCCACTACAATCATTTCTACCTGACGCAGCGCATAAATATCCTTGCCGCCAGCGTAGCTGATAGACGACTGCAAATCTTCTTTCAGCTCCACCAACACACGCCCCATACGGCCCTTATACTCAACCAGGATCTTTTTACCCTCAACGTTCTTGTATTCACCCTTGTTGAATTGGGACGCGCTGCCAAAGTATTCTTTGTAATGCTTGCCGTTGATTTCCACGATTTCACCGGCCGATTCGTCATAGCCGGCAAATAGCGAGCCAGCCATCACCATGGTAGCCCCGCATGCCAATGCCTTGGCCACATCGCCATGCTCAACAATACCGCCATCCGCAATCACTGGCACGGTCACTGCCGCCGCGCAATCCTGCACGGTAGAAATCATCGGGCGATGAAAGCCGGTCTTGTTCTTGGTAATGCAGACGCGACCGCCAGCAATCCCTGCCTTGATGGCATCGCAACCCCATGCCTGCAAGTCTCGCGCAGCCTCGGCGGTGGCAATATTGCCCCCAATCAGGAAACTACCCGGGAACATCTGCTTGACCAGCTTGATCATGCGCTCCGCTTTGACACACCATGCGTTGGCAATATCCAGCGTGATGTATTCAGGTGTCAGGCCGGCATCTTTCAGCGCTTGCAGCTGTTCCAGCGTGTCGTCATTTACGCCGACACTAATGGAGGCGAACAGCCCCTTTTTCTGCATGTCGGCCACAAAACCAACCGTATCCACATTAAAGCGGTGCATGGTGTAAAACCAGCCCTGACGAGCAAAGTATTCACATGTTTCTGCATCGACAACACTTTTCATATTCGATGCATACAGCGGCATATCAAAACGCCGCGGGCCAAACTGCACCGAGGTATCGCATTCTTTACGGCTATCCACGATGGTTTTCCGGGGTACCAGATAAACATCGCCATAGTTCAATTCGGTCTTGTGCATGATGCGCTCCATCTATTTGGGGTGACATGCCGCCGTTCCGGATAGCGACATAAAACTGGGGGCCCCAAAAATAAAAGCGGAAGCCACTGGCTTCCGCTTGCATTTATCCCTGCGCCTGCCTCCGCAGAGGGCGCGCACAAACATTTCAAATCTACAGCCCAATTTCCCCAGTGTCAACCACAAAAAACATTTCCCCGCCGCCAGTCGCCATGTCAATTATCCAGCCAGTCGATAATGCTTTGCCATGCCTCCCGCTCTTTGCTGGCTCGGGCCGGCGGCAGATCGAAGAGCGTCAAACCCATGGCTACCGCCTGCACATAGAGCTGGGTATTACGAAGATAGCCGATCACCGGCACACCCAAGCCATCCAGAAACTGCTGCAAGTCACGGGCAGACTTGGTGCGCGAATCGATGCGCATCCCCACCACCCCGACAAAAGCCTTCTGCTTGCGCACTGCCTTTTCCTGCAGCAACACTTCAAAAAAATCCCGGCTGGCCCACATATCGAAAGGCGAGGGCTGGATAGGCACAATGACACGATCCACTTTCGCCACTAGGGCGGCCAGCTTTTTACCATGCAAACCGGCGGGGCTGTCCAGCACAATCACCTGCGTACCCTTGGGCGGGCGTGCCGGCTCTCCAGGGGCGACTTTCCAGCCATCAATCGGGGGCAGCGCCTTGTCCCGGCAGGCCAGCCAGGCCAGCGAAGACTGCTGGCGGTCAACATCCCCCAGCATGATTCGGGTGCCTTGCGCCGCATAAAAGCCGGCCAGGTTGGTAGACAACGTGGATTTGCCACTCCCCCCTTTGGGGTTGGCCACCAGTATCGAATACGCCATAAGTACTTTCTGCTACGCAAGCTGCGCACCGTGTAACGTGCACCGAGCTGCCTGCTGGTTTATGCTGCCAGATCCAAACTGATCATGATTTTGCCATGACAAAACCTGCCCGCCCCTTTGCCGCCCTGCTGTTTGACATGGACGGCCTGATGATAGATACCGAGGCGCTGTCCGAGCGCGTATGGCGGCAAACCGCCACCGAGCAGGGTATCCCGCTGAGCCATGCGCAACTGCAGATGATGGTGGGGCTATCCACCGAGCGCTGTCTGCAGTACCTAGCAGACACCCTGCCTGACGGGCATGACGTACAGGCTTTTGGCCAGCTGGCACGGCAGCGCTATCACCAGATGCTACACCAGGAAGAGATACCGCTTAAACCCGGCATTATTCACCTGCTGGACTGGTGCTCGCGGGAAAACCTGCCACGTGCCGTAGGCACGGCGACACAACGCACACTGGCAGACCTGAAGCTCTCCCGTACTGGCCTGCAGCGCTATTTTGCGCACACCGTGGCCGGCGATGAAGTGGCGCACAGCAAGCCGGCACCGGATGTATACCTGAAAGCGGCACAGCTGCTAGACGTTTCCCCGGCAGACTGCATTGTGCTGGAGGACTCACCCCATGGCGCGCAGGCGGCACTGGCGGCCAACATGCGCGTCATCATCGTGCCCGATATGGCACAACCGCCAGCGCACATAGCAAAACAGGCCCTGGCGATATGCCAGGACCTGCATGCAGCACAGGCCTTGCTGGCAGGGCTGGTTTAACCGTCGGCGTTGATGCGGCCGATCAGCTCACCCAGCACCGCAACAGCCTGCTCGTTCTCCACCTGGCAGGTGCCGGCGGCTTCATGGCCGCCACCGCCGTACTCCAGCATCAGCGCACCTACATTCGTTTTGCTGCTGCGGTCCAGGATGGACTTGCCGGTGGCAAACACCGTATTTTGCTTGTTCAGCCCCCACAACACGTGAATGGAAATATTGCACTGCGGGTACATGGCATAGATGGCAAAGCGGTTGATCGGGTGGATCAGGTCTTCTTCACGCAGGTCCAGCACTACCAGGTTGCCGTGCACCGTGGCGCAACGCTCGATCTGCTCCCGCGCTTTGGGCTCATGCTCGAAATACAGCTCCACCCGCTCTTTTACGTCGGGCAGGGCCAGGATTTCTTCGATGGTATGGTTACGGCAATACTGGATCAGGTCCATCATCAGCGCGTAGTTGCTGATGCGAAATTCACGGAAACGCCCCAGACCGGTACGCGCATCCATCAGGTAGTTCAGCAATACCCAGTCTTTGGGCGCCAGAATCTCGTCACGGCTGAACTGGGCTGCATCCGCCTTGTCTACCGCCTCCATCATGTCGTCGCTAATGCCGGTAAAGCGCGCCTTGCCGCCATAGTAGTCGTACACCACACGGGCCGCCGAGGGCGCATCCGGGTCGATGATATGGTTGGTGATCTCACCACTATTGCGCAAAGTTTCGGAAAAGTGATGGTCAAATGCCAGGTAGGCACCCGGGACATAAGGCAGGTTTGTAGTGATGTCACGGTTGGTGATCTCTACCTTGCCGTCTTGCATGTCCTTCGGGTGAACAAACTTGATCTCGTCAATCAGATCCAGCTCATTGAGCAGGACAGCGCAGACCAAACCGTCAAAGTCACTGCGGGTTACCAAACGATACTTTTCATAGGCCATAATGGTTCTCCAGCTCGATGCCGTATTAATCAGGCGAACAGCTCATGATAGCGTGCTGCTTGCCTTTTGCGCGCAGGAAATCAGCTGACAATGACAGCCCGATACGCCTTGAAACCAGAATTTCCTTGTCATTCATCCACTTCAGCACTGCACCCACGCCCCGGACAACACACAAGCTGTGACCTAAATGATGCACACGACACCACCCGCCCGCCCCAACTGCGGCGATTAGCGGCAAATGAACAAAAAGCCTGCACCTTTGTCACACTTGTCTTGCATTTAGCCTGCCCCCATAATCCTGCACATGAAATTTCTCTCCGACCTGTTTCCAGTCATTCTGTTCTTTGGCTGCTACTGGCTGACCAAGGACATGTTCCTGGCCACCGGCATTGCCATCGTCGCCACCACCATCATGGTGGCCCTGACCTGGTTCAAACACAAAAAAGTGGAAACCATGCAATGGATCAGCCTGGGGCTGATCGTTGTCATGGGCGGTGCAACACTCTTGCTGCACGACAAGCATTTCATCATGTGGAAACCCACCGTGCTGTACTGGCTGATGGGTGTTGGCCTGTTAATCGGCCAGCTTACCGGCCGCTTTGGCATGAAAAGCCTGATGGGTGGCCAACTACAGCTTCCCGACGCCGTATGGAAAAAGCTGAATCTGGCCTGGGCTGCATTCTTCATCACCTTGGGCGGTGTCAATCTGTTTGTTGCCTTTACCTTCAGTGAAGAAACCTGGGTCAGTTTCAAGCTTTTTGGCGGATTTGGCCTGATGATCGCCTTTGTCATTGCACAAAGCCTGTACCTGTCAAAATATATTGAGGAGACACCTTGATGCTGTACGCCATTACCGGCCAGGACGTAGCCGACTCGCTAGCCCAGCGGCTGGCTGCCCGCCCCGCCCATCTGGAGCGCCTGCAAGCACTGCAGGCAGAAGGCCGATTGATACTGGCTGGCCCCTTTCCTGCTATCGACAGCAACGATCCGGGCAGTGCAGGTTTCAGTGGCAGCCTGATCGTCGCCGAATTCAGCAGCCTGCAAGCCGCGCAAAGCTGGGCCGAAGCCGACCCCTACGTCGCAGCAGGCGTGTATGCGTCGGTCAGCGTCAAGCCATTCCGCAAAGTATTGCCAGCATGAGCATCATCCATGCCATGGAAAGCCGCTTGGCCGTTCTCGCGCCAAGCCACCTCGACATACACGACGATAGCGCAGCCCATGCCGGCCATGCCGGCGCTGGCGCTGGCGGGCACTACGACCTGCTGATCGTATCCGCAGCCTTCAGCGGGAAAAACCGCGTTCAACGCCAACGTCTGGTTTACCAGGCACTGGGCGACCTGATGCAAAACGGCATCCACGCCTTGGCCATGCGCACCCTTACTCCAGAAGAAATCTGAACATGACAAAACTGAATAAAGCACTGGGCATCAGCATGCTCTGCTTCGCGGCCAACCTGGCCATCGCGGCACCAGTAGCCACCGTGAACGGTACCGTCATCGACCAAGCCGTGCTGGATAAAGCTGTCAGCCAGATTGTCAGCGCAAACGGCGGCCGCATCCAGGACAGCCCAGCCCTGCGCGAAGATGTACGCCAGCGCCTGATCAACCGTGAGCTCGTGCTGCAGGCAGCCAATAAAGCCGGCCTGGACAAGAGCCCCGAGTTCGCCAGCCGTCTGGCAGAAGCCCGCAATGACCTGCTGCAGCAGGCATTCTTCGAGGCAGCCAGCAAGAACCGTCCGGTAAGCGATGCCGATGTCAAAGCCGAATACGACCGCTACGCCAGCCAATTCAAGGATGTGAAAGAAGTCCAAGTCCGCCAGATCATCCTCGCGGATGAAGCTGCGGCCAACAAGGCTATCGCTGCACTCAAAAAAGGCGCCAAGTTCGACCAGATGGCCAAAGCCCAATCGCTGGATACTGCCAGCAAAGAACGCGGTGGCGACCTGGGCTGGGGTAATCTTGCCGCCATGGAACCACCACTGGCCGAAGCACTGAAAGCCATCGGCAAAGGCCAGATCAGCGCCAAACCACTGCAATCGCAAATGGGCTGGCACATTTTCAAAGTAGAAGATATCCGCAATGCCCAGCCCTTGGCGTTTGACAGCATCAAGGCACGTATTGCCCAGGATCTTCAGGAAAAAGCCGTCCGCGACGCTGTTCTCGAGCTGCGCCAGAAGGCCAACATTCAATAATCCGATTGGAACAGACTGATGAATACTCGCTTCAAGCACTCCCTGATTGCCGCCACCCTGCTGCTGGCCGGCTCCGCCGCCATGGCAACCCCATCCGTCAATGGCGTGACCATCAGCCAGCAACGCATTGACGCTATTGCCCGTATGATGGAAGCGCAAGGCCAACCCGCCAACCCGCAGATGAAAGAGATGATCACCGACCAGCTGATCACCGCCGAAATCCTGCGTCAGGAAGCCGTGAAAAAAGGCATGGATAAGTCTGCTGATTTCCAGGCTGAAATGGAAAACGCACAAGCCATGGCGCTGGCGAACCGCTTCATCAAGGAACACGTACGCACCAACCCGATTACCGATGCCCAGATCAAGGCAGAGTACGACAAGGTGAAAGCCGAGTTCCCGGAGAAGAAAAGCTACCGTGCACGCCACATCCTGGTCAAAACCGAATCCGAAGCGCAGGCAGTACTGTCGGCACTGAAAAAAGGCAAACCGTTTGACCAGCTGGCCAAAGAGAAATCCATCGACCCGGGCAGCAAGGTCAACGGTGGCGATCTGGGCTGGAACGAGCCTGCGACCTTTGTTGCACCGTTCTCCGAAGCAATGATCAAGCTGGCCAAAGGCCAGGTAACGGCCACACCAGTCAAAACCCAGTTTGGTTTCCACATCATCAAGCTGGACGATGTTAAAGTAGAAGCTGCGCCACCGGTAGATGCCCTGCGCCCACAACTGGAGCAGCGCATTCAGTCCCAGCGCATCGAAGCATTGATCAAAGACCTGAAGGCCAAGGCCAAGGTTCAGCAGTAAGCCTCATGGCCGCTATCGCGGCCATGAGCAATAAAAAAGCCAGCACTAGCGCTGGCTTTTTTATTGGCTTAAACCAATCAATCTTCATCGTCTTGCCATGAAGGCGGGCGTTTTTCCAGAAATGCCGCCACACCTTCGCGCTGCTCGTCACCGCCCACCAACTCCAGGAAAGCGGCTCTTTCCAGCAACAATTGCCGCTCCAGCGTATTCTGCGCACTCACCTCAATCAGGCGACGCGCCGCCAGCACAGCACTACGTGACTGGTTAGCTACTTTGCCGGCAAGGCTGATGGCCACGATTTTAGCCAGACCAGCATCGACGATCTCTTCGGCCAGGCCTATTTTCAACGCCGTATCGGCGTCAACCAGCTCGCCCCCCAGAATGATGCGCTTGGCCCAAGACACACCCACACGCTCGGTAAGCGCCTTGGTTCCACCTGCAGCAGGGATCAGCCCGACCAGCGCCTCTGGCAAGCCCAGCTTGGCACCACGCTCTATCACGATGTAGTCACACGCCAGAGCACACTCCAGCCCGCCCCCCAGCGCAAAGCCGTTTACCGCCGCCACGGTCACCCCACGGAACTGGCGAACACTATTGAAGGCCGCAGCAAAAGCATCAATCACACGCGCAGCCTGCTCGCGGTCTGCAGAGGCAAACTGGGCCAGATCGGCTCCCGCAGAAAAGAAGCGCTCCCCTGCACCGGTCAGTACGACGCTACGGACTTGTGAATCTGCATCCAGCGCCTCCATGGCCAGTGTAAGTGCCTTCAACGACTCCAGCGTCCAGGCATTGGCTGGTGGGTTGTTGATGGTAACAATGGCCGACTGACCCAATCGTTCAACCACAATATACTTGCTCATTCGTTACCTCCCCACCTGTGCTACACGGCTATTCGACTTTCTTGCCGTGCCTGTACGTCTAGACATTGAAACCACCCCATTCACGGAAAGGCGACCATTTTGTGACGAAATGTCGATATTTTCTAGTACTAAAAATGGACTATCACCATGATTTTTCAAGTATTTCCAACGCGTTGAAACCAATGTCATTATTAGTCAAATGTAATAAACCATAGGCGTATTTAGCCAAAAAAATAGCGGTTTTCGTTAATATCACTGCTACAATCTTTTTTTAGTTTTAGAACTGTTTTCACCAAAATGCTGGAAATCAGTCTGTTCTCCCTCTTCATTACCGGCCTGCTCGGCGGCGTGCACTGCCTGGGCATGTGCGGTGGCATTGTCACGGCCATCTCCGTTACCGGCACCGGCCAGAAACCATTACTGCTACTGGGGTATAACCTGGGCAGGCTGGGCAGCTATACGCTGATGGGGGCGCTACTGGGCGGCTTGAGCGAGTGGGGTATGGCACAGGCCAGCTATCGCCCGCTGCAAGTAAGCCTTTTTGCTCTGGCAAACGTTTTGCTGATCTTGCTTGGCCTGTACCTGGCAGGCTTCTCTGCCATGGTTGGCCGCATAGAGAAACTGGGATCGCCACTTTGGCAGTTTTTACAGCCGCTGGCACGGCGCTTTCTGCCGGTACGCCACCCGCTGCATAGTATCGTCGTTGGCGCCATCTGGGGCTGGGTACCTTGTGGCCTGGTCTATACCGCCAGCCTGGCCGCACTGGCCACGCAGTCGGCCAGCGGTGGTGCGCTAGCCATGCTGAGTTTCGGCTTGGGCACCCTGCCCAACCTGCTGCTGATGGGCGCCTTTGCGGCCAGGCTGCAGCAGCTAAAGCAACAACGGCCAGTCCGGCTGTTTGCCGGGCTGACCGTTTGCGCTATCGGGCTATGGCACTTGGCCAGCCTGTTTACTTCATAGCAGCCACCAGGGCACCCACATTGGACTTGAACAGCTGCAGATAGCTGGAAGCTTCCGGTGAGGCAGACAGCGCATCGGAGTACAGTTTGCCACCCACTTTCACCCCGGCCTCGCGGCTGAGCTGATCCAGCAAACGGCGATCAGCCATATTCTCGAAGAACACCGCCCCCACTTTTTCTTTGCGTACCTGGCGGATCAATGCTGCTACGCCTTTAGCCGAGGCCTCAGCATCAGTACTGACGCCTTGTGGCGCCATGAAACGTAGCTGGTAGCGTGCCGCCAGATAAGCAAAAGCGTCGTGCGAGGTCAGGACTTTGCGGCGTTCGGCCGGGATGGCAGCAAAACTCTTTGCTGCCCAGCCATCCAGCTCCAGCAACTGCGCTTTATAAGCCTGGGCGCGCTGACGGTAGTATGCGGCACCTGCAGGGTCGGCCTTGGCAAAACCCGCGGCCATCGCTTCGGCATACAGCACCACATTCTGCGGGTTATGCCAGGCATGCGGGTCTTGCCTGCCATGGTCGTGATCATGGCCATGATGATCGTCGTGCTCTTCGTGCTCGGCCATGGCTAATGGTTTTACCTTGGCCGCGGCGGTGACGGTCAAACCCTTGAACGCAGCAGATTTGCTCAGCCGTGCCATCCAGCCCTCAAAACCCAGGCCATTCACCACAAACACTTTGGCTGCGGCCAACTT
This sequence comes from Vogesella perlucida, assembly GCF_979366545.1. Classification (NCBI taxonomy): domain Bacteria; kingdom Pseudomonadati; phylum Pseudomonadota; class Betaproteobacteria; order Neisseriales; family Chromobacteriaceae; genus Vogesella; species Vogesella perlucida. Next base: position 160,623 of record NZ_CEETRO010000008.1, on the reverse strand, counting down.
GCGCACGTCGGCTGGCGATGGCTGAAACACGTGGGCATCCTGATCGGGCGCTACCAGCGACACCACCTCTACCCGCTCGCCACCAACCTCACGTGCCACGTCGGCAACAATACTGAAGCTCGCCACCACGGGCAGCTTGGCGCAAGCCAGCAGGGGCGACATGGCCAGGGTGAGGGCAAATAGTTTACGCATGACTCTTCCTAATTGGTGAAATGACGGGCACGCACCAGCTGTGGCAGCAAACCACCCTGGGGTGCAAACAACAGTGACAGCAGGTAGACCAGCCCCGCCAGCAGGATGATGGCCGGGCCGGATGGCAGCTCGTAGTGATACGACAGCAACAGCCCACCCACACCGGACAAAGCCGCAATGGCAAACGAAGTCATCAGCATGCCGCCCACGGAGGCCGCCCACAGGCGCGAGGCAATCGCCGGCAGCATCATCAGGCCCACCGACATCAGCGTACCCAGCGCCTGGAAGCCGGCTACCAGGTTCAGCACTACCAGCAGCAGGAACAGCATGTGCCAGATACCGCCACGCGCACCAATCGCCCGCATGAACACCGGGTCCAGGCTCTCCAGCAGCAGCGGCCGGTAAATCACGGCCAATACCAGCAAGGTGAAAGTAGCCACTCCGGCCACCAGCAACAGGGCAGCATCGTCTACCGCCAGCACCGAGCCGAACAACAGATGCATCAGGTCGACATTGCTGCCGGACTTCGACACCAGTAACACCCCCAAGGACAGCGACAGCAGATAAAAAGCCGCAAAGCTCGCGTCTTCTTTTACCTCGGTATAGCGCGTGGCCAGGCCAGCCAGCACCGCCACCAGCACCCCAGCCACAAAACCACCCAGGCTCATGGCCGGCAAACTCAGGCCCGCCAAGAGGTAAGCAACGGCGGCGCCTGGCAGCACGGCATGGCTCATGGCATCGCCCATCAGGCTCATGCGGCGCATCACCAGAAACAGGCCCACCGGCGCGCTGCCCAGCGCCAATGCCAGGCAACCCACCAGCGCACGGCGCATGAAGGCAAAATCGGCAAAGGGGGAAATCAGCATCTCTTGCAACCAGTTCATCACACCCCCTCCCCGTCTACCTGGCACAGCGGTGCCCTGGCCAGCCAGTGGGCGGCCGTTTCGCTGGCCTGGCGCAAGCGCTCTTCGGTTAGCACCGCCGCGGTATCGCCCCAGGCGATAACCTCGCGCGCCATCAATAATGTCTGGGGAAAATGGCTGCGTACCTGGGCAATGTCATGCAGCACGGCAATGACTGTGCGCCCTTCCTGCTGCCAGCGCGCAACCAGCTGCAACAGGTCTTGGGTGGTGCGGGCATCCACGGCATTAAAGGGTTCATCAAGCATGATCAACCGGGCATCCTGCACCAGAATGCGGGCAAACAGCACACGCTGAAACTGCCCGCTAGACAGCGCCGACACGGGCCGCGTGGCAAAATCTTCCAGCCCCACTGCCACCAGCGCGTCCCAGCTGGCTTCGTCGTGCCCGCGGCCAACCTGGCCAAACAGGCCACTGTGGCGCCAGTGGCCGCTGCTGACCAGGTCGATCACCGACACAGGCAGGGAGCGGTCGATCTCGGACTGCTGCGGCAAGTAAGCCAGATCGCGCCGGCTGATACCTTTGAACGCCACTTGGCCACTATCCGGCTTCAGCGCCCCCATGATGGTTTTCAGCAGCGTGCTTTTACCGGCACCATTCGGCCCGAAGATGGCGGTAGCGGTGGCGGCGGCAAAGCGCCCGCTCACATGGTGCACCGCCGGGTGGCGCTGGTAGGACACCGTCAGATTATCCAGCTCGATCATGCCTCCCCTCCCAGTGCCCAGCCTACCAGCAGCCAAAGCAGGCATAGGGGTACGGCAGCCAGCAACAGGCGCTGCCACGCAGACATGGCCAAGAGGCGCCAGCGCGGCAGATGGTTTTCCTCGCCCGCGCCGTGCGGATGGGGGTGAGAGTGGGCATGGTGGGTGTGACTATGGTGATGGGGCATGCAATACGTTCTTTATTATTTTGGTAAGACACAAGCGTGCAGCGCCGCCTCAACGCGGGCGACATCAATCTGGCTGGCAATCAGCTCAAAGCGGTTATCACGACGCCAGGCCACCTGGTTTGCCGCCCAACGGCCCTCTGTCCAGTTCAGCCACAGCCAGGTATCCAGCACGCGGAATACGCCTTTGGCGCGCACCAAGCCTGACACCATGTCGGGCAAGGCATCAAAGAAGGCGGTCAAGGCCTCGCCGGAAAACTCGGTATCCGGTGGCAAGGTCCAGCCTTGCGACTGCCAGCCGGCCTGATCTTCGCTTTTCACCGCAGGGCGATAACGTGCTTTGGGTTGCACCGCCGCATCTAGCCAGGCCGGGTTGGCCGCACCTTCATGGATTTCGGCCACCACAGACTTGGGTGGAAAGAGCCCTGCCGCCTTCTGGCGGTAGGCTTCCAGCGTGTCGGCATCGCACAAATCCGCCTTGGTAGCCAACAGCACGTCGGCAATCATGACCTGATCGCGATACAGTGGCTGGCGGAAGTAATCGTTATTGGCAAACTGGCGCGGATCGACTAGTGTCATCACGGCGCCCACTTCCAGTGCGTTGCCCAAAGGCTCGGCGCGCAGCTCGTCAATCAGCCCCGCAGCGTGCGCCAGGCCGCTGGCCTCGATAATCAGCCGGTCTGGCCGCTCGCGGCGCACCAGGTTAGCTACAGTCACCGTCATTTGCGGACCAGCCACGCAGCACAGGCAGCCACCGGCAATCTCGGCCACCGGCAGCTCGCCATTGTCCAGCACGGCGCCGTCAATACCGATTTCGCCAAACTCGTTAACGATGATGGCCCATTTTTCGTGTGCAGGGCGGTTGGCTATCATGTATCGCAGCGCCGTGGTTTTACCCACGCCCAGAAAGCCCGTCAGCACGTTGACTAATGTTTTTTTCATGTCCGACACGCCTCGCAACGCCCTGTCAGCATCAGATTCTGCTGGCTGATGGCAAACCCCGCACCACCGGCTTGCTGGCGCAGCACATCCAGCACCGGCGTCGCATCCAGCTCTTCTACACGGCCGCAGTCGCCGCACACCAGAATCAGCCCTTCGTGGCTACACCCTACGTGGTGGCAAACGATGTAGCCATTCAAGGCATCCACCTTGTGCAGCAACCCGGCGGCCACCAGAAAATCCAGCGCGCGATACACTGTTGGCGGCGCAGCAATGCCACGCTGTTTTTGCAGGTCGGCCAGCACCTGATACGCCTTGACTACGCCGCTGTAACTCAATACGAGCTCTAGCACCTGGCGACGCAGTGCAGTCAGCTTCACGCCCTGCTGCTGGCAATGGCGGTCAGCCGCCTCGATAAAACAGGCGATTTCCATAAGATGTAGGCATCCAAACAAAAGGAGTTCTCAAATGTTACGGTATAACAGGGTGATTAACAAGGCTTAATATTTACCTAAGCCAGCGCGTAAGCTTGCTGTGCTATGCTTTGTGGAAATCCAACCGTTAACCCGTAACCGCGAGGTGAAAGATGAAAAAACTGCTTCTGGCTTTATTGTCCTGCGCCATCCTGACCCCAGCACTGGCGGCCGACCCGATCAAGGCCCGCAAAGATGTGTTTGAGCAATACAAGAAAACCGTTGGGCCAATGTCCAAAGTCGTGAAAGGCGAAAGCCCTTTCAACAAAGACGAATTCGCCAAAATGGCTGCCCATCTGGATGAGCTTGCCCAGCAACCCTGGCAGTACTTCACACCAGGCAGCGATAAAGGCAAAACAGATGCCAAGGCAGAAATCTGGTCCAAGCCAGCAGAATTCAAAGCGGCCGTTGACAGCCACAAAGCTGAAGTTGCCAAGCTGAAACAAGCAGCAGCAGGCGCCAAGACCCTCGACGACATCAAGCCACAATTCGGTGCCGTCATGAAGACCTGTAAAACCTGCCACGATAGCTTCCGCGCAGACTAAACCCCGCCGCAATGCAAGCCAGCATTGCCGCCACAAAACAAACCCTGCTTGCTTGCGCCAGCAGGGTTTGTTTATTACGGCACCATGCAATTATGCGCCAATGTGCTTATTTCTTGGGGCCGCGAAACGCGTCGTGACAGCTTTTACAGCTCTGACTAATTGCGTTGTACTTATTGCGTACCGTCGCCAGGTCATCGTTCGCCGCACCAGCCTGCAAGGCAGAAACCGCCTGCAAGAAGCGGGTTTCTTCTTGCTTCCAGCGCGCAGGCTGCTGCCATATTTCCGGCTTTGCACGGCTAACATCATCAATAGTGCCGGGTGCAAACTGGCTGAAAGGCACGGGCGCCGCCAGTTTTAATGCATTGGCATGTTTAATGAATTGATCCTTGCGGAATGGACCATCCCGTAGCATCACGCCAATTGGCTCATAGCTCAGCAGCATTTTCTTGAAGCTTTTCTGCCGATCTTCACCCACCCCTGCCAGCGCCTGCATCCCTACAGCAGCCAGCACGAAAGCAATCATCAGTTTTTTCATCATTACCCAAATCAGTTTGACAAGTTTGCGGCCAACCTGGCACCTCACCCACCATCCGGCATCAAGCAGAACCCAGTACACCCTCTTGCGCCAGCGACAGGATAGTCTGGGCAGTCAAAGTATCCGCCTGCTGATACGCCGATTTCAGGTACGGCACATAGTAGCCAGGATCGTTCGTATCGCTTGTGACCGGCCCATCGGGCAAATCGTTCTCGTAGACGAAGCGGATAAACAGATGCCCCGGCTGCGGCTCTTCGATGAACATATCCAGCTTACTGGCAGTGTAATGCTCGCTAGGCTGTGTTTCGTACGCCACCTGGGTATCCGCGACAAAACGCACACGCTCCTTCACCACCAGGCTGCCAAACACCACCTCGCGCTGCATTTCCTGCTGGTCGTAAGACACGATGCGCGCCTCCGTGATGTTCTCGTCAAAGCGGCATGGATCTTCCGCACGCAACACCAGACCAAGCCATAGCTGGCGACGCGAAATCAGCGGCGCTGCGGCGCGCTCATCAAACATCTTTACCAGGTGCTCAAACCTCATCTTTCCGCCTTTCGTCACCAAACAAGCCGCAATTGTACGCCGGGTTGCCAAAAAGCAACAAAACCGGCAAAAAAAATTTAACGAAAATTTTGTCCAAAATAGCCAAACTTAAAAGCTTCTCTAAAAGTTCTTAAATCAAATAGTTTAATATTCAATGTCTTTGTCATTTAAAATTTGCTATCAAAATACAATTGCATATTGAAGGGTTGTGAAAAGAAATGAATGTGAGAGAATATAAATTGAGCCACGCACAAATGCCTTATTACAGAATGCTGGCCCAAACACGTAACGCTTAAGCACAACTTACCGCTCTCTGCTACTAGGGTCCTGTTCAAATATATGAATTTAACAAGCAAAACAGAATATCTTCAGCGTCAGCCTGTCCAGGATTTCATTGGACAGCTCACAAGCTGGATGGACGGTGAAAGTTTCGGGGAACATGCATTCAAGGTACGTGACAAGATCCTGCCGGCTAATTACGACCGGGATTTTTTTGCCAACACCCTGGAACAAGCATTTTCCCGCTTTTACTGGAATGGCAACTACTTCAAGGAAAATCAGGTTCAACTAAGCAGCATGCGCATCCGTTTGCGCCATGCACTGGCCACCGATGATGCTGCAGCTCTGGTAGCCGTCATTGACGATATCCTGCTGTGGGGATCCGGTGGCAAGGTCATCAAACTTTACACACTGAACCGCGACTGGGCGCGGCATAACCAGCACCAATTGGTGAGCAAGATCAAACAGGCATTGGACATCTTGCAGTCTGACGAGCCCGATGTGGCGCGGTTTGACGGCGAGTTGCGCATGAATGCCGGCTTTACCAAGGTGTATGCACTGGCAGCCGACAACGTCATGATCTACGACGGACGTACTGGCGCAGCCATGGGCTATCTGGTACGCCAGTTCTGTGAAAGCCGCCGCATGCTATTGCCGGAAGAGCTTTGCTTTCCGTGGGCACCCGGCGCTTCCACCATGAACAGAAACCCCAGCACCGAATTGCTGCACTTCAAACAGCTGGCCAATCGCAGCCGCTTCCATGCCGAGTGGAAAATCCGTGCGGGCTGGGTAGTCAATGCCGCACTGGCGCAATCCACTGCCGACTGGTGCCAACAGCCCGATGCGCTGCGCAAATTTGAATCAGCCATGTTTATGCTGGGTTATGAAATACCGACCAGCAGCCCTGGCAAAAACCAGTCACGCGTTACTGTCACCATCTGAGACATGTACACGCCAACTTCACACCCCGCTGCGGCGGGGTTTTTTCATGCTTGCACCAACGGGATAATCTGATAAACACACCGCTGCCCACCATCCAGCAAATGCTCGGCGCGACTCACCGTGGCGCCTGATAACAACTGCTGAAACTGCTGCAATTCGGAACGGCAAAACCCCTGGCACGCCTTTGCCGCAGCACAAATGGGGCAGTGATTTTCCACCAACAGCCAGCCCTGCTCCTGCGGCTGCAGCTCGGCCATATAACCTTCCTCGGTCCGCGCCTGCACCAGCTGTACCAACCGTTCTTGCAATGAGTGCGCACCAGCCAGCCTTTCTTGATAGTGGCTTAAGGCTTGCTGCTCCCGTGCCGCCACCAGCGTTTCCAGCGCTTCCTCGCCCAGGCTACTGCGCAGCAGGGTAATAAGCTGGGCGGTAAGCTCGCCATGGCGGTCTGGGAACCGCGCATGGCCGGCATCGCTGAGCAGCCAGAACCTGGCCGGCCTGCCCTTGCCTGCAGCTCTGTCCTCCACCACGACCAGGCCACGCTGCTGCAGCTGCTGCAGGTGCTTGCGGGCACCCATGCTGGTCAGTTCCATGGCCTCTGCTACCGCCTGTGCCGTCAAGGCACTCCGCGTTTTCAGCAGATACAATACTTCGTCCTGGCTACGCATCACGCTCTCCCGGCTACCGCACTGGCCCGCAGCAAGCGGTTCAACATCACCACGGCCAACAGACACATGCAACCACCCAGTGCGATGGTCAAACGGGTATCCACCAGCGTCAGCACACTGCCAAAAACGGCAATCAGCACATTGCTGATGCAAAAGATCGTACTCAGCAGGCCCATGACACTCCCCTGGCCATACGCCGAAAACCGCTCGGCGCACCAGCTGGGCAGCACCGCGTTATAGATGGATAGCGGCAAACCGATGACCACAAGCAAGCCAACGCCTGGCACTGCTGGCAGCAGCGCGAGTAAAACCAAGCTACTTCCCACCAGCACCGCCTGCTGCCGCGCACGATGCAAAGGGTCTGCCCCCAGCCCCAGCTTGCCCACCAGCGTGCTGGTCAGTGCCATGATCAGACACAGGCCTGCGGTTACCCAGGCAATGCCACTGCTACCCAGCCCGGCATACTCCACCAGCCACAGCGGGTAAAACTCGTAGAAGGCATTGACCCCCAGCGCGAAAGTCAGCTGCATCCAGAACAGCGCCGCCAGCAGCTTGTCCTGGCGCAGCAGGCGAAAGGCATGCTGCTCACGCACGGCGGCCAACAGGCTCATACCCTGCAAACCCTTGGCCTCCCCCGTTTCGGGCAGCACCCATAGCAAAATGGCCAGACAAGGCAGCAAGGCAAAGGCACCGATCAGGAACGGCACCGGCTCCCCCAGTGGCAAAGTAAAGCCACCAATCATCGGCCCCACCAGCCAGCCCACATACAGCACCGCATTCAGCGTGGCAAAGCTGCGCGTGCGGTCCAGCTGCGGGTGCAGGTCCGCCACGATCGCCCGTGCTACCGCGACATTGCCCTCGGTTACACCGGTCAGGAAACGGGCAAACACAAATAGCAGATAGCAACGCAGATCCAGCGCCCAGGCGGTCAGCAAGTAACCCGCCAGGGTCAAGGTCAAGGTAGATAGCAGCACGCGGCGCCGGCCCAGGCGGTCGGACAGCGCGCCGATAAACGTACTGCCCAGCAGAATGCCCAGCGGGTTGGCCGCCAAAGCCAGCCCCAGCAGCAGTTTGGGCGGCAAACCGGCAAAATGATTGAACCCGTCGGCCGGCGCATCGACAAAAATGGGGGCCAGTATCGGGTAGGGCATGGCCACCCCGGCCGTACTCATCAGCGCCACCAGGCACACGGCCAGTAAAATCAGTTTCGGATGCGCTACCGTCATGCCCGTCTTCCCGCAGCGTGGCTGCATTCATTGAATCCAGGCTGCAGGCTAAAAGACGCAGTTCATTTTGTAAACAAAAAAGTTTACTATCATGACAAGCGCTGCAAGCCAGCCGGTTTCTGGCATGATATTGGCAGCCTCCCAACGGAACACCACCATGAACACACCCCGCATGCAGTGGCAACAGCTGCTTTCCACCCGCCGCTTCAAGCTGATCGACCAGGAAGTACGCCAGACCCGCACCCCCGCCACGCTGGAAGGCGCCGCCGGCCTGCGTAGCGACTTTCACATCGACCACGACCGCGTGGTGTTTTCCAGCGCCTTTCGCCGCCTGGGCCGCAAAACCCAGGTACACCCGCTAGCCCACAACGACCACACCCACAACCGCCTGACCCACAGCGTAGAAGTTGCCAGCGTTGGCCGCAGCCTGGGTAACCGCGTGGGCGCCATGATGCAGGCACAGGGCCTACTGCCGGATGGCTACACCCCGTTCGATATTGGCGGCGCCGTACAGGTCGCCTGCCTGGCACACGATATCGGCAACCCACCCTTTGGCCACACCGGCGAAGACGCCCTGCGCGAGTGGTTCCGACACCCGCAGCACCAGCACCTGCTGGCCGGCCTGAGCCCTGCCGAGCGGCAAGACATCCAGACCTACGAAGGCAACGCCCACAGCCTGCGCATGGTAGCTAGCCTGGAAATGTACCAGGGCGAAGGTGGCATGCGCCTGACCAGTGCCGCGCTGGGCGCGCTGATCAAATACCCGTGGACCTCCGACGCACCGCGCGCGCAGGCACGGGGCAAATTCAACATCTACCGCGCCGAGCTGCCGTATTTCGAGCATGTGGCCGCCGAGCTGGGCCTGCTGCGCAAGGGCGAAAACGAATGGGCACGGCACCCGCTGTCGTACCTGATGGAGGCTGCCGACGATATCTGCTACGCCATTCTGGACCTGGAAGACGCCGTGGAAATCGGCATTCTGGACGTGCGCGAGTTCGAGATGCTGTTCAGCCACTTTGGCGAAACCGAGCGCATCTGGCAAACCCACGACATCAGCCAGAAATGCGCCATGTTGCGCGGTATTGCCGTAGGCCGCTGCGTGGCCGAAGTCGCCGAAAAATTCATGCTGCACCAGGACACCCTGCTAGCGGGCACCTTCCCCGGCAAAGACCTGATCGACGTGTGCGCCCCCGAGATCAAACACACCCTGCTCAACGCCAAGGCGCTGGCCAGCCAGAAGGTCTACCGCCACCGCACCAAGCTGGTCACCGAGCTGGCATCCTACCCCTGCATCGGCACCGTGCTGGATATCCTGGTACCCGCCGTACACACCCGCATCACCCAAGGGGACAGCGCCCTGAATGCCCGCCAGGCACTGGCACTGGGCCTGCTGCCCCAGCCACTGGCCGAGGGACAGACCCTGTACCAGGCCTATATGGGTGTACTGGATTACATTGGCGCCATGACCGACAACTATGCGGCCAACCTGGCGCGCGAAATATCCGGCGTCGGCATTCTGTAGCGGCGACAGGCTGTTTGCCGAACAGCCTGTTCCCCGCCACACACCACAACCAAGGGTAAACCCTCAGTCACGCCAGGTAGCCACCCAGCGACAATGCCTATCCCCCACCCGGCACGCCATCATGATTGAACGCATCCTCACCATCATCCTGCCCGTCCTCATCATCGTGCTGATAGGCTGGCTGTACGCCCGCCGCGTGCGGCCCGACATGCGCGCGGCCAACAAGCTCAATATGGATGTCTGCGTACCACTGCTGGTATTCAGCGCGCTGTCGGCAAAAGACTTTCAGCTGGTCGCACAATGGAAACTGATGCCTGCCGCCGTCGTCGTGGTGCTGCTGTCCGGCCTGCTCGCCTGGCCTGTTGCCCGCCTGGCCGGGGCCAGCCCGCGCACCCTGCTACCGCCGGTCATGTTCAACAACTGTGGCAATATGGGGCTGCCACTGGCCCTGCTAGCCTTTGGCCGCGACGGCTTCAACGCTTTTGTGGTGCTGTTTGTGGTGTCCAACCTGCTGCACTTTACCCTGGGCGCTTTTATTTTCAGCCGCCACACCAGCCTGCGCGGGCTGAGCCGCAACCCCATCGTCATCGCCACCCTGCTGGGCTTGCTGTTTGGCCTGGCCGGCTGGCACCTGCCAGACTGGCTGATCCTGGGCATGAAGATGCTGGGCGACATGACCATCCCGCTGATGCTGTTTGCACTGGGCGTGCGCATGGTCGATGTCAGCCTGGCCGGCTGGCGTATTGGCCTGCTGGGCGCCGTACTCTGCCCGCTTACCGGCCTGGCCGCCGCCCTGCTGGCCAGCCCGCTACTGCAGCTAAACACCAGCCAGCACGCGCTGCTGATCTTGTTTGGTGCCCTGCCGCCTGCGGTGCTGAACTTCCTGATGGCCGAGCTTTACCAGCAGGAGCCGGAAAGCATGGCTTCCATCGTGCTGATCGGCAACCTGGCCAGCCTGCTGTTTGTGCCGCTGGGCCTGGTACTGGCGCTAGGCTAGGGCCGGAAATCCATTACACTGCCGGCATAGCACCTTGGAACACGCCATGCCCACCCGCGACCTTACCCGCTTCTGCCTAGTACGCCACGGCGAAACCGACTGGAATGCCGAGCGCCGCCTGCAAGGCCAGCTCGACATCCCCCTCAACCAGCAAGGCCAACAGCAAGCCAGCCAGCTGGCTGCTGCCATCGCGCAAGCCGGCCACCGTTTTGACGCGCTGTACAGCAGCCCACTACAGCGCGCCTTTGCGACCGCCCAGCCGCTTGCCAGCGTGCTGCAGCTGCCCGTGCACACCGCCCCCGCGCTGATGGAACGCCACTTTGGCGCCATGCAAGGCGCCCGCCTGGACGAGGCAGCACAGACCCACCCCGAAGCCTGGGCCGCCTACAGCGCCCGCTCGCTACAGCACGACCTGTACGGTGGCGAGAGCATCCAGACCTTTGCCGAGCGTATTCACCAAGCCGTAGACCGGCTGGCACAGCAGCATCGCGGCCAACGTATCCTGCTGGTGGCCCATGGCGGCGTACTGGACATGATCTACCGCCTGGCCAGCGGGCAAAGCCTGCAAGGCCAGCGCATGGTCGTGGTACCCAATGCCTCGCTGAACTGGCTAAGCTACGATGGCCAGCAATGGCAGGTAGACCACTGGGCCGACACCCGCCACCTGGGCGAGATGTCGCTGGACGAGATCTGACCACCCACTTATCAGGCCAAAGGTTGGCCGCAAGGACACCCCCATGAGCGATAAAATCTTCAAAACCCCGCAACAATGGCGCGCCCAGCTCTCGCCGGAGCAATACTACGTGACCCGAGAAGCCGGCACCGAGCGCCCGTTTACCGGCGAGCACTACTTTCACAACCGGGCTGGCCGCTACTACTGCCTGTGCTGCGACAGCCTGCTGTTTGAATCAGCCACCAAATTCGACGCTGGCTGTGGCTGGCCCAGTTTCTGGGAAGAAGCCATCCCCGGCAGCATCCAGCGCATTCGCGACACCAGCCACGGCATGATCCGCACCGAAGTGCGCTGCGCCCGCTGCGACGCCCACCTGGGCCATGTATTCGACGATGGTCCGCCTCCTACCGGCGAACGCTACTGCATCAACTCGGTCGCATTGCGCTTTGAAGATGCCTGACCGATCGTCACTGCCGCACACACAAAAGCCCCTGCATCATGATGCAGGGGCTTTTTGTTTAACGGGGCTAAGCCTACGTTGGCCGCACTTACTCGGTAAACGGCAGCGGTTTGTCGCTACCGTCCGCCAGCGGCACGTTCATGGCAGCCAGCATACCGCCCAGGCCAGAAGCCAGGCCCTGCAGCTGCTCGGGCGGCAGTTTGCCCAGCGCCTCGGGCAGCCAGCCACGCGGTGCACAACCCGTGCCGGCCATTAGCGTACGGCCCTGCTCGGTCAGCGACACCTCCACCACGCGCTGGTCTTTCTCGCTGCGCTGGCGGGCCAGGTAACCCAGCTCCACCAACTTGATCAGCATATTGCTCAGCGTGGCCGGTTTGATGGCCATGCGCGCAGCCAGGTCACCGGCTTTTTGCGGCCCGTGTTCGTACAATTCGGCCATCAGCCAGGCCTGCGCCCCGGAAATGCCCAGCTGCTTTTCGGTGTCGGCGGAATACTGCTGTGCCGCGCGAAACACCACGCGAAACAGCTGCAAGACTGCCAGTGGGGTTGCCGCATCGGGCTGCGCTGTGTTGCTGTTTGCCATCTGTTATAGCTTTTATGTAAGTAATGAAAGGCCGCCCGCCCGCGGCAGGCGGCGCACGCTTAGCCGGTACCGCCTACGGTCAGGCCACCATCGATGCGCAGCGTGGGCTGGCCTACGCCTACCGGCACACTCTGGCCTTCCTTGCCGCACACGCCTACGCCTTCGTCCAGCGCCATATCGTTGCCGATCATGGCCACGTAGTTCAACACTTCCGGGCCGTTGCCGATCAGGGTGGCGCCTTTTACCGGGTAGGCCAGCTTGCCGTTTTCGATCTTCCACGCTTCGGAGGCAGAGAACACGAACTTGCCGCTGGTGATATCCACCTGCCCGCCGCCAAAGTTGGCCGCATAAATGCCGTCCGGCACCGAGGCGATGATTTCTTCCGGTGTTTTGTCGCCACCCAGCATGTAGGTGTTGGTCATGCGTGGCATGGGGATGTGCGCGTAGGACTCGCGGCGGCCGTTGCCGGTGGGGGCTACCCCCATCAGGCGCGCATTCATGGCGTCCTGCATATAGCCTTTGAGGATGCCGTCTTCGATCAGTACGGTGCGGTGGGTGGCATTGCCTTCGTCGTCGATGGATAGCGAGCCGCGGCGGTCGGCCAGCGTACCGTCGTCCACCACGGTGACGCCCGCGGCGGCCACGCGCTGGCCGATCATGCCGCTAAAGGCCGAGGTGCCCTTGCGGTTGAAGTCGCCTTCCAGGCCGTGGCCGATGGCCTCGTGCAGCAGCACGCCGGGCCAGCCGGCACCCAGCACCACTGTCATCTGGCCGGCCGGTGCCGGGCGCGCTTCCAAGTTGACTAGCGCCTGTTTCACCGCTTTTTGTACATGATGGGCGATTTGCGCATCGCCAAAGCGGGTCAGGTCGTAGCGGCCACCGCCGCCACTGCTACCCACTTCGCGGCGGCCGTTCTGCTCGGCAATCACGGTAACGGACAGGCGCACCAGCGGGCGCACGTCGGCGGCACGCACGCCGTCGTGGCGCGCGATGTATACCACGTCGTACTCTGCGGCCAACCCTGCCATCACCTGGATGATGCGCGGGTCGGCGGCGCGGGCCAGCTTTTCTACCTGCTGCAAAATGGCCACCTTGGCCTCGGCCGGCAGGCTGTCCAGCGGGTCTTGCGCCACATACAGGCCGCTACCGTGACGCAGGGCGACGGCACCGGCGTTGCCATGGCCACCGGCGGCGCCAATGGCGCGCACGGCGTCGGCAGCTTTGCCCAAAGCAAACGGGCTGATGTCGTCCGAGTAGGCAAAGGCGGTTTTGTCGCCGGCAACGGCGCGCACGCCCACGCCCTGGTCGATGCTGAAACTACCCGCTTTGACAATGCCTTCTTCCAGACTCCAGCCTTCGCTGCGGGTGTACTGGAAATACAGGTCGGCGTAGTCCACCTGGTGGCCCAGCATGCGGCCCAGGGTGGCGTCGATCACGCCTTCATTCACACCGTAGGGTGCCAGCAGCAGCTGCTCGGCAATGGCTATTTGGCTCATGTCTTGTTCTTTCAGGAAAACACGCGGTGGTCTAGCGCCGGCAGGCGGCTGCGTACCGAGTGTAGGGTATTCGGGTCGATGTCGCCCACTACCACGCCTTCGCCTTTGCCGATCTGGGCCACAATATTGCCCCAGGGGTCGATCAGCAGGCTCTGGCCATGCGTGTGGCGGCCGTTTTCGTGTTCGCCACCCTGCGCCGAGGCCAGCACGTAGCACTGGTTTTCGATGGCACGGGCGCGCAGCAGCACTTCCCAGTGCGCAGCGCCCGTGGTGGCGGTAAAGGCTGCGGGCAAAACCAGCAGGTCAAACGGCGTCATGCGGCGAAACAGCTCTGGAAAGCGCAGATCGTAGCAGATACCAAACGCGATATCGGCCAACGGTGTGCTGGCACGCAGCGGCTGGGTACCCGCCAGAATGCTGTCGGATTCGCAATAGCGCTCGCCCTGCCCGGTAAAGCCGAACAGGTGAATCTTGTCGTAGCGGCTGTGCACGCTGCCATCCGGCGCGTACAGCAGCAGGGTGTTATAGACGCGGCCATCGTCCGGGCAGGCCAGCGGAATCGTACCGCCCACCAGCCACACGCCGTTATCACGCGCCATGGCGGCCAGCGCAGCTTGCAGCGGGCCGCTGCCGTAGGCTTCGCGGATGGCGACCTTGTCGCCATCGTGCCGGCCCATCAGGCAAAAATATTCTGGCAGCACCACCAGCTGTGCCCCCTGTGCGGCAGCCTCGGCCACCAGCTGTGCGGCACGGGCCAGGTTGTGCTGTGGCTCGGTGCCCGACACCATTTGCACGGCGGCAACTTTAAACGCTTTATCCATCTCGATACTCCAGCATCAAGGGGCAGCCGGGGCTGCCGCCGGTTTGTTTTCTACCCGTTGCCCTACCTTGCGCACCTGGGGGTCGGTAAGGCTGCCGGTGACATCGTAATCAAATGACAGTATCTGGCTGACCGGGTCTTTCAGCAGTTTTTGCGCGGCAAAGGTAATGGCGCCCAGCACCGGGTTCAATAACGAGGCGCCAGTCAGCACCGCCACACCTTCCGACAAAGTGGGGGTAATACGCACCGCCACCTGCTGACGGTTATTGGCCAGGTCAGCCTCTCCCTGCAAGGTAACTTTGGCGGCTGGCCCCTGCAATAGCACATTGCTGGAACGGAACACCCCGGCGTCGATGTCGGCGCTACCGGTGAGGCTGTCAAAAGCGAAGCCGCTGCTGAAGACGTCGGTGAAATCCAGGCGGATGCGGCGCGATAGCGACTGCAGGCTCAGCACCCCCAGCAGACGCGCTGCGCCAGGGTCTATCTGGGCAAAGCGGCCCTTGCGCAGGTCCAGCTTGACGCTGCCGCTCATGCGCGCCAGATCAAATGCCGCTGCATGGCCCAGCCAGTTTACCCGACCATTCAGCTCGCCCTCGCCGCCCACCAGCGCGTCGGGCACCCCCAGCCGCGCCAGCAGTGCACCAGCGTTCTGGCTGTTGGCCGCAAAGCTGATTTCCGTACGGCGTGCGCCGCTGCTTTTGCCTTCCGGTGCGGCGCCGCTCATGGTGAGCTTGCCTTCGGGTGTTTGCAGCAGCACTTCGTCCAGCAGCCACAGCTGCGGCTGGTGCTGTGCTTTTAGGCTCAGGCTGCCCAACACTTTGTCCTTCCATTGCAGCGCCGCAATATCCACATCCAGCCCGGGGATGCTGATCTCCGGCTCGGGTTCGCTGGCGGCCGGCAGGCCGTCGTCGTCCAGCGGCAGCGCCAGGTGGGCCAGCCGCGCCTGCAGCCTGCCCTTGCCATGCGGCATGTACTGCAGCGTGCCGCTGACTTCACGCGATTTCACGTTCAGCTGTAGCGGGCTGTCGCCACCACGCCAGCCCAGTGCGGCCTGCACATTGCTCAGCACCTTGCCCTGCGCCATGAAACGCGGCGTGCTGATACCTAGCGATAACGGCAGCGGCCACAGCCCGCCATCGGCCGCCCCGGCTGGCAGCGCTGCCAGCCACGGGCCCAGCTGCAGTGCCGGTGCGTCTACCTTGATGGCAATGCGGCCTTGCGGGTCGGGTGCGTCGGCACCCACGCCCACGCCAGCGCCCAGCAGCTGGCCATCATGACCCAGCGCTACCAGCCCCTGCGCGTGCTGCGGTATCTGCCAATCGACCTGCCAGCCCGCTTGGGTGGCAAACACCCCCAGCTGTAGCGGCCAGCTTTGCTCTGCTGTTTTGGCCAGCGGGGCGGGCACTGTGGTGCGCACGCCTTGCAGGCTGGACTGTACGGTCAGCGCATCCAGCGTGTTGCTGACGGTAAAGTCTGCCCGATAGCCGGTTTGACCCAGCGCATAAGGGGCGAGAAATGGCACGTACTGCTGTAATACCTGCGGTACGTCTACCTGGCCCTGGCTGGTGAACTGCATGTGCCCGCGCGCATCCAGGCTAGCCTGCAGGCGGCTACGCCCACCAAAGGCGCTGTAGTCTATGCCGGGGCTGGCAATGCCATGTTCGTTGAAGTGCAATACGCCGTCTATGCCGGTGAGCAGCGGTAGCGGCAAGCTACGCAGCTGCAGGGTATTCCCTGCCAGATACACGTCACCACTGACACGGGTTTTCTCGACGTTATCCAGCGGTATGGCCAGGCCCAGCTTGAGTTTGCCCGGGCCCGTGCTGTCCAGCGCGGACAAAAAGCCGCCCAGCCAGCCATCCACCGGGCTCAGGCGGGTGTAGCCCAGCATGGCAGACAGCTCGCCCTGTGCCAGGCCATCTATCTGCAAGGTTTGCGTGTCTTGCATGGTGTCAGGCAAACGCACCGCAACCTGCTGCAGGCTGATACCCGCCGTGCTGGCACGCGTGGCGGCCACGTCGATGGCGTCGTTACGCATGCGGTACTGGCCTTCTATACCTTCGATCAGCGGCCAGGCCGGGTCAAAGCGCAGCTTGCCACCTGCCACCTGGGCATCCACGGTAAAGCGGCCACCGCGGCCACCGGCAAAGGGGAACTGCAGCACATCGCCCTGCAGCGTGGCACGCACCTGGCGCGCCTGGCCGCCTTGCAGCGCGCTCTCCAGCCACGTCAGCGTGTCGCTGCCGATAAGCTGCGGCAGGTAAGCTGGCACACGGTTAATGGCCACGCGGTCGATCGCCAGCTGCAAATCACTCTGGCTAGCGCCCTGCGCGGGCAGCCGCACCAGCCCCTGCAGGCGGGCGCTGAAATCCGGGGTGGCCACGGCCATGGCCGGGATGGCCAGCTGCCAGCCTGTGCCCTGGCGCTGCCAGCGCAGCTCGCCCTCGCCGCCCAGGATACGCAGCGGCTGCTTCAGCTGGCCAGGCAGTGCCAGCTGCATGGGGCTAGCCACCAGGCTGAGCCTGCCCTGCTGGCTACCGGCCACCAGCTCGCCAGACAAGCCGCCCGACAGCGTCATGTTGGCCGCATCGGTGAGCGGCGCCACTTCTGAAAAGCGGGTTTTGAACAAGTATTTCCGCGGCTGCTGTAGCGGGCCCTGCCACTGCCAGCGCATGCCCTGCAGCTGGCCGGCCAGCTGGCGTACAGGGCTGTCGGCCAGGGCTGCCACGTGCGGCTGCAGTAGTGGCAATACAGGGGCCAGCTGTAGTCCGCTAGCCTCCACAAAGCCGCCTTGCACATCGTGCCAGCGCGCGTTGACAGCTGCGTCCTGCAGCAGGCTGCCAAAACGGGTTTGCAGATAGAGGTGCTTGGCAGACAGCTGGTGCTGGCCGGCGGCCGGGCTGCGGTAATCCACCTCGCCCGCCAGGCGTGGCACGGCGGTGGCGGTTTCACCCGGCAGGCCCAGTGCGGCATTTTCCAGCTGCCATTTGCCTTGCAGGGCGGTCAGGCGGCCCGCCTCGAACGACAGCTGCACCCGGGAAGACGCCGCGCCACGGCCAGATAGCGGCGACCCGGGCCAATAGCGTTGCAGCCAGTTCAGCTGCGGGGCATCGGCCTGCAGGGTGGCACTGCCCTGCCATTGCGCCCAGTCACGCAGGCGCCCGCCCTGCCAGCTGGCCTCGAAATCCACATGCGATAGCTGGCTGGCCGCCGGCAAGGCCTGCACCTTCAGCTGGTGGCCCAGCAGGGTGTTGTTCAAGGTGGCGGTAAGCTGGCGCGCGGTAAACGCGGGCAAACCCAACAGGTGGTCCTGCCAGGAAAAGCGCTGCAGGCTGATGCTGACTTCGCCCTGGCGCAGCAGCCAGTCCACCCCGGCGCCATCGCCTTTACCGGCAGACAAATCCACGCCATTCAGGTAGAGGTGGCCGTTAGTACGTCGTTCCAGGTCCAGGCTCAGGCCGTCCAGCCGCAGCAGCGCCAGACGGGGCTCCAGGTACAGCAGGCTCTGCCAGGAAGGCTGCAGCAGCGCGCTGCGTACGGTCACAGCCGGGCTGGCCGGGTCCGGGCGCACTTGCAGCTGGCTGATGGTAAAACGCGGGCCCAGCCACTGCCACTGGCCCTGCAGCTGGCCCAGCGACACCGGCATGCCCACCGCCGCGCTGGCCTGGCTGGCCAACCACGGGCGCCAGCTATCCAGATTGGGCAGCACATAAAAGCGGAACAGCAAGAAAGCCAGCGCCAGCAGCAGCACGACGCCCGACAACAGCCAGCCCAACCAGCGGCAGACACGGCGCAGCCAGAAAATCACCCGCAAACTTTGATCTGCGGGTGCTGCTGCGGGGGCGGGAGTGGGGGTAGAATGTTCTGTCACGATTTCGTCATTGCGTGGAAAGCGCATTATGCCAGCAAATACCGCCGCCATCGCCTGTGCCCGTACATTCAGTTACTACCTGGACCGCCAGCTGGCGGCTCGCCCGGACGAGGCCGACAGGTTGGCCGCACGGCTGGATCACCCGTTTGATGCCAGCGAAATGGCCAGCTTTGCCCCCTGGCACAGCTACGACAGCATCGACGCGCTCACCCCTGCCCTGCGCAAGCTGCGCATCGCCGTGATGGCACGCCTGATTACCCGCGACCACGCCGGGCTGGCCGACCTGCACGAAGTGGTGACCACCATCAGCCTGCTGGCCGACTTTGCCGTGCAAACCACGCTGCCGGTGGCACGCCGCGCGCTGGCCAACCTGGGCGACCCCATCGGCGAGGAAAGCGGCGAGCTGCAAGAGCTGATCGTGATCGGCATGGGCAAGCTGGGCGGCCACGAGCTGAATGTTTCCAGCGACATCGACCTGATCTTCATCTACCCGGAAGACGGCGACACCAGCGGCCCACGCCGGCTGTCCAACCACGAATACTTCACCCGTCTGGGCAAGCTGCTGATCAGCGCCATCAACGACGTCACCTACGACGGCCAGGTGTTCCGTGTCGACATGCGCCTGCGCCCCTACGGCGACAGCGGCCCGCTGGTGATGAGCCTGGCGGCGCTGGAAAACTACCTGCTGACCCAGGGGCGCGAATGGGAGCGCTACGCCTGGATCAAGGCCCGCGTGATGAGCGGTGACGCCAGCCAGCTCGAACCGCTGGTTCGCCCCTTTGTGTACCGCAAATATCTGGATTACGGCGCCTACGGTGCCATGCGCGAACTGCACGCACAGATCCGCCGCGAGGTCGCCCGCCGTGACATGGCCGACAACATCAAGCTGGGGCCTGGCGGCATTCGCGAGGTAGAGTTCATTGCCCAGGTGTTCCAGCTGATCCGCGGCGGCCGCGAACGCCGCCTGCAGCTGAAAAGCACGCGTGACACCTACGCCGTGCTGGCCGAGCTGCGCCTGCTGGAACCGGACACCGTCACCGAGCTGCTGGCTGCCTACACCTTCCTGCGCAATCTCGAACACCGCCTGCAATACCTGGACGACCAGCAAACGCAAAGCCTGCCCGCCAGCGACGATAACCGCCAGCGCATTGCCGCCAGCATGGGCTTTAGCGGCTGGCAAGCCTTTCTGGACGAGCTGAACCAGCACCGCCGCCGCGTTACCCGCCACTTCGAACAAGTATTCTTCTTGCCCACCGAAGGCGCCGCCGCGCATCCACTGGAGTCCGACTGGCGCGATATTGCCAATGCCGACATCTCGGCCAAGCTGGCCGCACTGGGCTACCACGACGCCGCAGATATGCAGCGCCAGCTGCGCAGCCTGGCCTGCGGCCAACGTTACCAGCAGCTACCAGACGCCAGCCGCAAAAAGCTGGACGCCCTGATGGGCCCGCTGATGGAGGTATCGGCCAGCTTCGACAACCCCGACACCACGCTGCAGCGCATCCTGCAGCTGATCGAAGCCATCAGCCGCCGCGCCGCCTACCTGTCGCTGCTGCTGGAATACCCGCAAACCCTGCAACGCCTGGCCTCGCTGTACTCGTCCAGCGCCTGGGTGTCCGACTACCTGTCGCGCCACCCTATCCTGCTGGACGAGCTACTGGACGCCCGCGTGCTGTACGCCACGCCAGACTGGCCGCAGTTGGCCGCACAGCTGGAACAACAGCTGGCCGAGTGCCATGGCGATGTCGAAGCACAAATGGACGCATTGCGCCATTTCCAGCACGCGCAGACCTTCCGCCTGGTAGCGCAAGACCTGGCCGGCATGTGGACGCTGGAAGCCCTCAGCGACGAGCTGTCGCGCCTGGCCGACCTGGTGCTGGATGTCACCGTGCGCCACGCCTGGCGAGACATCCCCAAACGCCACCGCGACACGCCACAGTTTGCCGTGGTGGGCTACGGCAAACTGGGCGGCAAGGAACTGGGCTACGCCTCGGACCTGGACGTGATCTTTCTGTACGACGACGACCACCCGGACGCCGCCGACCTGTACTCGCGCCTGGCGCGCAAAATCATCACCTGGCTTACCAGCACCACCTCGGCCGGCGTGCTGTACGACATCGATATCCGCCTGCGCCCCGATGGCGCCAGCGGCCTGCTGGTCAGCAGCGCGGAAGCCTTCGAGCACTACCAGCACCACAAAGCCTGGCTGTGGGAACACCAGGCCCTGACCCGCGCCCGCTATGTGTGCGGCAGCCACAGCATAGGCGCCCGCTTCGACACCATCCGCCAGCAAGTGCTTGCACTACCGCGCGACAGCGCCGCCTTGGGGGCCGAAGTGGTCGCCATGCGCAACAAGATGCTGGAAAGCCATGCGGCCAACGTAGACGACGTAAAGCACGCGCGCGGTGGCATTATCGACGTGGAGTTCATCGTGCAATTCCTGATTCTGGCCCACGCCGGCCAACACCCGGCATTGCTGGCCAATAGTGGCAACATCGCCCTGCTGGCAGCTGCGGCCGATGCCGGCCTGATCCCCGCGCAGCTAGCCGAAGAAGCGCGCAAAGCCTACCGCTTGTACCGCCGCCTGCAACACGCCAGCCGCCTGGATGGCAACGATAAATGCAGCCACCCGCCGCTGGAAGCCTATGCACAGGTACAGACACTGTGGCAAAGCGTGCTGGGCACCGTGGCGGGCACGGCGGAAAAGCCGGTTCACTTTCAGTAGGGCAACTGTATAATCGCAACACACTAAAAACAGGACTCGGAGAATTCACCATGTCGATGGCAGACCGCGACGGTTTCATCTGGTACAACGGCGAACTGGTCGAGTGGCGCAACGCCACCACCCACGTACTGACCCACACCTTGCACTACGGCATGGGCGTATTCGAAGGCGTACGCGCCTACGAAACGGCGCGTGGCCCGGCTATCTTCCGCCTGCAAGACCACACCGATCGTCTGTTCCGCTCTGCCAAAATCCTGGGCATGGACCTGCCATTCAGCAAACAGCAGGTCAACCAGGCCCACCTCGACGTGGTCAAAGCCAACCAGCTCAAGTCGTGCTATTTCCGCCCCATGGCGTTTTATGGCTCCGGCAAGCTGGGCGTGGCCCCGAAAAAAGACGATGTACAACTGATCGTGGCCGCCTGGCCGTGGGGTGCCTACCTGGGCGAAGAAGGCCTGGAAAAAGGCATCCGCGTGAAGACCAGCTCCTTCACCCGCCACCACGTGAACATCACCATGTGCAAGGCCAAGGCCAACGGCAACTACATGAACTCCATCCTGGCCAACAACGAAGCCACCGCAGACGGCTACGATGAAGCCCTGCTGCTGGACGTAGACGGCTTTGTGGCTGAAGGCTCGGGCGAAAACATCTTTATCGTACGCAAGGGCAAGCTATACACTCCCGACCTCACCAGCGCACTGGAAGGCATTACCCGCGACACCGTGGTGCAGATTGCTGACGAAATGGGCCTGGAGCTGGTAGAAAAACGTATTACCCGTGACGAAGTCTACAGCGCCGACGAAGCCTTCTTCACCGGTACCGCCGCCGAAGTCACCCCGATCCGCGAGCTGGACCGTCGCGCCATCGGCGAGGGCAAACGCGGCCCGATTACCGCCGAAATCCAGAAACGCTACTTTGACTGCGTCAAAGGCCTGGACGAAAGCAAGCAACACTGGCTGACCTACGTCGCCTGATTACAGCAAGACGGCCCGCACTGCGGGCCCCAACCGGAAGCTAACAGCATGGCCGAACTGAAAGAAAACACCGCACGCATCATCGAAGTCACCGCCAAGGACCTGCCACTGCACTGTCCTACCCCGGACATGGTGGCCTGGAACTCGCACCCGCGCGTCTTCCTGCCGGTAGCCAAAAATGGCGGCGAAGCCCTGTGCCCTTACTGTGGCACCCGTTACAAGCTGACCGGCCCGCTGCCGCACGGCCACCACTAAGCCTCTTTAATGACAGCCTGAACAAAGGTGTGGCCTGGCTACACCTTTTTTGCTTGTATACATGATCAAAAAAATACTGGTAATCGGCCCGTCCTGGGTAGGCGACAGCGTCATGGCCCAGCCCCTGTACCGCCGCCTGCACGAACGCCACCCGGGCCTGGAGCTGCACGTGTTTGCCCCGGCATGGACCCTGCCCCTGCTGTCGCGCATGCCGGAGGTGGCCAAGGCACACCTGAACCCCTTCGGCCACGGCCAGCTGCGCCTGGGCGAACGCTGGCGGGTAGCCCGCGCCCTGCGGCGCGAGCATTTCGACCAGGTTGTAGTGCTGCCCAACTCGCTGAAAGCGGCGCTGATACCGTTCCTGGCCCGCATCCCGCTGCGCACCGGCTTTACCGGCGAGCTGCGCTACGGCCTGCTGAACGACACCCGCGAGCTGGACGAGCACGCACTGCCTACCATGGTGGAGCGCTTCTGCGCACTGGGCGAGCCCCCGCGCCAGGCCCTGCACCGGCCCATTGCCCACCCGCAGCTGCGCTCTACCCCGGCCGCGCAGGAGAACACTGCCCGCAAGCTGGGCCTGTCACTGGCGCAGCCCATCGTGGCCATGTGCCCCGGCGCAGAATACGGCCCGGCCAAACGCTGGCCGGCACGCCACTTTGCCGAGCTGGCACGGCAATACCACGCCGAAGGTTATCAGGTATGGCTATTCGGCTCGGGCAAGGACAAGGACATCGGCGACGACATCGCCCGCCTGGCGGATGGCTGTGCGCTGAACCTGTGCGGCAAAACCGGCCTGGAAGAAGCCATCGACCTGATGGGCCTGGCCAAGCTGGCCGTATGCAATGACTCGGGCCTGATGCACGTTGCCGCGGCACTGGGCGTGCCGCTGGTAGGCGTCTACGGCTCCTCCAGCCCGGACTTCACCCCGCCGCTGAGCCACAACGCCAGCATTGTCTCGCTGAACATGGACTGCAGCCCCTGCTTTGAACGCACCTGCCCGTACAAACACACGCACTGCCTGGAGAACCTGACACCAGGACAGGTACGCAGCGCGGCGGACAGTCTATTGAAACACGCTGCCAACCCCAGCGAACCCACCACCACGAGCAAAGCATGAGCCGCAACGATCTGAACAACCCCCAGGAAGCCAACAGCCGCCGCATGGAGCTGATTCGCGCCGCTGCCAAGCTGTTTCGCGACCAGGGCTACGAACGCACCACCGTGCGCGACCTGGGCAATGCCGTAGGCCTGCAATCGGGCAGCCTGTTTTATCACTTCCGCACCAAAGAAGAGATCCTGGTGGCCGTGATGGCCCTGGGCATTACCGCCACCACCGAACAGCTGGCGTTGACCTTGGCGGCAGCCAGCGATACGCGCAGCAAGTTGGCCGCACTATTCCACGTACACCTGCACTCGCTACTGGGCGACAACCAGGCCGCGCTGGAAGTGATGCTGTACGAGTGGCGCAGTGTTTCCGACAGCGCCAAACCCGGCCTGATCGTGCTGCGCGACCGTTACGAAGCCCTGTGGCAAGGCGTACTGGACGAAGCCGCCGCAGAAGGCCTCATCAAACAGGACACCCACCTGCTGCGCCGCACCCTGCTGGGCAGCCTGCATTGGACCGTACAGTGGTACCGCAACAACGGCGAGCTGTCGGTAGCCCAGCTGGCCGAACGCATGCTGGCACTGACCCTGCAAACGCGCTAGCCGTATGACAAGGCAGGCACTAAGCTGCTAGTAAAGACTCGGCAAGCGGGGGGAATATGGCGATACACACTGCGCGCAAACACCTGTGGGCCGCACTGGGCTGGCTAAACCTGGCGCTGGGCATCATCGGTGCCGTTACCCCCTTGCTGCCCACCACGGTATTCATCCTGATGGCTGCAGCATGTTTTTCCCGCAGCCACCCGGCACTGGAACATAAGCTGCTGAGCCACCCGCGCTTTGGCCCCGCCATCCGCGACTGGCGAACTTATCGCGGCATGCGCAGACAAACCAAGCGTATCGCCCTGCTGACCATGGCCGTATCGTTTGGCACCAGTCTGGCGATGCTGGGCAGCCAGCCACTGCTACAAGCCGTGCTGGCCGCACTGTGGCTAGGCTTGTCGGCCTGGATACTGCACCTGCCCACGATTACCGCCAGCAGCGCAGCGCAGCCCTTACCGCAATGCGCACTGCGGCAAGGCATGCACAAGGAGGAGTCTCATGGACATCAGCAGCACTAACCCGCTCAGCCCCAGTCCGCTGTACCGTGACAGCGTCGCTGCCCGCCAGCGCGAGTTGCCGCAAACCGGCAGCCTGGAGTCCGCCGGGCAACAGGCGCTGGAAGCCGGCACGGCACGTGAAGCCCAGCTGCAAGCCGCCACCCAGCAGGTAGCCGGCAAGCCACAAAATGCCGCCGCGCAGCTGAACAACCGCGCTACCGACCTGCAGTTCAGCCTGCAAGCGCAACTGCTCAGCACCCAAGCGATACGTGTGCAGCAACAGCAGCAGGCTGATACCACCGCAGCGGCAACCGGCTTGCCTGCGGCCAACCTTGAGGGCAATGGCAGCAGCAGCCAAACCGATGTCGCTGCGCAGGGCCCGACGCCACCGGCAGCTCCCCAGCAAACGTCAGTCCCGCGTAGCACCCCACAGCCTGCCGCCCGCGCCGAAGACAGCAACCGCGCCGAGCTGAATGCCAGCGCCCAGCAACAGGCGGTCGCACAATACCAGGCGTCACAATCGCTACTGCAAAGCAGCAGCGGCATGAAGTTCAGTGCCTAAGCGGCCAGCCATGAAAAAACCCGCCGTGACCGGCGGGTTTTTTCATGGCTGGCGGGCAAATCAGGCCTTTACATCCACATTCTGCCCCAGGTGGGCAGGGTTATTGGTTTTGGGCGCGCTTTGCTCTACAGATGCCATCAGCGTCTGCATGGTGTCACTGGACACCTCCATGGCTTTTTTCAACACAAACGTTTCCGTGGCCTGCTTCACGTTTGAGCTGGCGTTAGCACCAATCTCCATAGCATCACTCCTTCCGGTAGCCATAAACTATTTGGCAAGTAGAAACACTTTATCGGCCAGATTCCCGATTACTGATAAAATAATACTAATCCGTTCGCACTAACAGGAAAACCCACATGAGCCAAACTCGTCACTGCCCCCTGCTGATCCTCGGTTCCGGCCCGGCTGGCTACACCGCCGCCGTCTACGCTGCACGCGCTAACCTGAAACCCGTGCTGATCACCGGTATGGCGCAAGGTGGCCAGCTGATGACCACGACCGAAGTGGACAACTGGCCAGCCGACGTAGCTGGCGTGCAAGGCCCGGAGCTGATGCAGCGCTTCCAGCAGCACGCAGAGCGCTTTGGTACCGAAATGATCTTTGACCACATCCACACCACCAAACTGGATGAAAAACCGATCCGCCTGATTGGCGATAGCGGCGAATACACCTGCGACGCGCTGATCATCGCCACGGGTGCCTCGGCCAAATACCTGGGCCTGCCGTCCGAACAAGCCTTCTCCGGCAAGGGCGTATCCGCCTGCGCTACCTGCGACGGTTTCTTCTACCGCAACCAGGATGTTGCCGTGGTCGGCGGCGGCGACACTGCCGTAGAAGAGGCCTTGTACCTGGCCAACATCGCCAAACACGTTACCCTGATTCACCGCCGCGACACCTTCCGTGCGGAAAAAATCATGATCGACAAGCTGATGGCCCGTGTTGCCGAAGGCAAAGTCACCCTGAAGCTGAACGCCAACCTGGACGAAGTGCTGGGTGACGACAGCGGCGTGACCGGCGCCCGCCTGAAGTTCAACGACGGCAGCACCGAAGACATCAAGCTGATGGGCGTGTTCATTGCCATTGGCCACAAGCCGAACACCGACATCTTCAAAGGCCAGCTGGAGCTGGATGAAACCGGCTACATCGTGACCCGTGGCGGCCGCGAAGGCAACGCCACCGCTACCAGCGTGCCGGGCGTGTTTGCCGCAGGCGATGTGCAGGACCACATCTACCGCCAGGCCATCACCAGCGCCGCTTCGGGCTGCCAGGCCGCACTGGATGCCGAGCGCTACCTGGACCACGGCTAAGCCACGTTGAAGTCGCTCAAAGAGCAGCTCAAGCCGATCAAACCACAGGCAAGGCCCGCAAGGGTCTTGCCTGTGGCCGTTGCGGCGCCGCCGGAGCCGGACTTCCCCAGCCTGATGCGCGATGTACGCCCACTCAAGCCGGACGGCCGCGTGCAACACCCGCTGCCCCGTCCCCGGCCACGGCCACTGCACCACGCAGCGCACCGCATCCACCACCCGGGCGAGAACGAACACGGCCTGTTTGCGCAGATGCTGGGCTGGTTCGAACCAGCGCACATCGACATCGAGCACCGCAGCCCAGGCATGCCGGCCCACACGCTGAAAAAGCTGAAAGCCGGCCACTGGCCGGTGTGTGCAGAGCTGGACCTGCACGGTCTGGACCGCTTCGAGGCGCACGAACAGCTAGCGCTGTTCCTGCACCGCGCCCGCCACCAGGGCCAGTGTGTGCGCATCATCCATGGCAAGGGCCTAAGCTCGCGCGGCGAACCCGTGTTACCCAAAATGGTCCGCAGCTGGCTGACCCACCACCCCGAAGTACTGGCCTTTTGTGAAACCCGCACCCAGCATGGCGGCAGCGGTGCCGTACTGGCACTACTCAAACGCCCCGGCTGAAACAAGGAAACAAGATGGAACACTGCCCAAGCTTTACCGCCCCTGCCACCTCCGGCCAGAGCATCACCCTGCCAGGCAGCGGCCTGACCGTACTGTACTTTTACCCCAAGGACAGCACGCCGGGCTGCACCACCCAGGCTATCGGCTTTCGTGACCACCACGCCGCCTTTGCTGCGGCCAACGTGACCATTGTGGGCGTATCACGCGACAGCCTGAAATCGCATGAAAACTTCAAGGCCAAATACGAATTGCCATTTGAATTGATCAGCGATCCGGAGGAAACTGTATGTAATCTGTTCGCTGTCATGAAGCTGAAAAATATGTACGGCAAACAGGTAAGAGGAATCGAACGCAGCACTTTCGTCATCGACAGCGCGGGCAATATCCTCAAAGCCTGGCGCGGCCTGAAGGTCCCCGGCCATGTCGAAGAAGTGCTGGCATTCGTGAATACCATTTAAGCGACGGGCCTGGCATACCGCGAGGCCCCGCTCATCAAGGGGCCTCACATCATGGCAAGCCGCAAAAAGACCAAAACCGTCAAGCTGTTTGTTCTCGATACCAACGTGCTGCTGCACGACCCTACCTGCCTGTTCCGCTTCGAGGAACACGACGTTTTCATCCCCATCATCACCCTGGAAGAACTGGACACCCACAAAAAGGGCATGACCGAAGTGGCCCGTAACGCGCGCCAGGCCAGCCGCTTTCTGGACGAAATCGTCAGCCAGGCCGCCGGCAATATCGACAGCGGCATTCCGCTCAAAAGTGCCAGCCGCGATGCCGCCACCGGCAAGCTGCGCCTGCAAACCCAGGCCATCCACGCCGTACTGCCCGCCAGCATGCCGGTAGGCAAAGCCGACAACCAGATCCTGGGCATCGTGGTGGCCCTGAAAGAGCGCGAACCGGAGCGCAGCGTGATTCTGGTGTCCAAAGACATCAATATGCGCATCAAGGCCAGCGCGCTGGGGCTGGAGGCAGAAGACTACTTCAACGACAAGGTGCTGGAAGACACCGACCTGCTGTACACCGGTACGCGTGAAATCGACGCCACCTTCTGGGAACGCAACGGCAAAGACCTGAAATCATGGCAGGAACACGGCCGCACCTACTACCAGATCAAAGGCCCCGACGTGACCAGCCTGCACCTGAACCAGCTGCTGTGGCAGCAAGGCGAGCAGCTGCTGCAGTGTCGCGTTACCCAGATCGACGGCAAAAGCGCCGTACTGGAAACGCTGAAAGACTACAGCCACCAGAAGAACAATGTGTGGGGCATCACTGCGCGTAACCGCGAGCAGAACTTTGCCCTGAACCTGCTGATGAACCCCGAGGTAGACTTTGTCACCCTGCTGGGACAGGCCGGCACCGGCAAAACCCTGCTTACGTTGGCCGCAGGCCTGGCCATGACGCTGGAACAAAAACTGTACAGCGAAATCATCATGACCCGTGTTACCGTGCCGGTGGGCGAGGACATTGGCTTTCTGCCCGGCACCGAGGAAGAAAAAATGCTGCCGTGGATGGGCGCGCTGGAAGACAACCTGGACGTACTCAACCGCAATGAAGACGACGGTGGCGACTGGGGCCGCGCGGCCACGCGCGACCTGATCCGCAGCCGTATCAAGGTCAAATCGCTGAACTTCATGCGTGGCCGCACCTTCCTCAACAAATACCTGATCATCGACGAAGCGCAGAACCTGACACCCAAGCAGATGAAAACTCTGATTACCCGCGCCGGCCCCGGCACCAAGGTCGTCTGCCTGGGCAACATCAGCCAGATCGATACCCCGTATCTGACCGAGGGCAGTTCAGGCCTGACCTACGTGGTAGACCGTTTCAAAGGCTGGGACCATTCCGGCCATATCACCCTGCAGCGCGGCGAACGCTCGCGCCTGGCAGACCACGCCGCCGAGGTATTGTGAGTTCCCTACATCTTGAATTGATACACCAAGCCGCAGCAGGGGCAGCGCACAGCGCGCCACCCCTGCTTTTTATTCACGGCGCCTATAGCAGTGCCAGCTGCTGGCAGGTCAATTTCCTGCCGTGGTTTGCCGCACAAGGCTACGACTGCTGGGCACTTAGCCTGGAAGGCCACGGCCACAGCGACGGCAAGGCCTGGCTGGCCGCCGTGAGCATAGACGACTACGTAGCCAACGTAGGCCAGGCCATCCGCCAAATCGGCACCCTGCCGGTACTGATCGGCCACTCCATGGGCGGCTTTGTCGCGCAACAATACCTGCAACAGCAGCAGGCTGCAGGGCTGGTACTGCTGGCGTCGGTGCCGCACACCGGGCTGGCCGCCTCCACCTGGCGGCTGTTCCAGCAAGCGCCAGACGTGCTTATCGGGCTGAACATGTTCCAGAGTGGCCGCCAGTCCCCTGCCGTAGGTGACCTGCGCCATATGCTGTTTTCGGATGACGCGCCGGCCAGCACCGTGGCCTGGATGGCGGCCAACAGCCAGGTAGAAAGCCTGCGCGCCATTATGGACATGTCCATGGTACCGCCGTTTAACCGCACTCAACTGCGGCTGCCCACCCTGCTGCTGGGTGGCGAGCACGACCACCTGGTCAGCGCCGCCGAAGTACGCCAGATGGGCACTGCCCTGAACCTGCCCGTCGAGATCCTGCCCGATATGGCACACATGATGATGCTGGACACGCGCTGGCAGCAGGTGGCACAGCGCATTGATCAATGGCTGCAACAACACTTGATGACATAGTCACGCTTTGCTACCGTGTACACCCCCGCCCGGCCATCGCCGGGTTTTGCATATATGCCAGGCTTTGCTGGCAGCGTTTTTTTACCGACAGGAAACAAATCATGGCTGGTAGTAGCCTGCTGATGCTGATTGATGACATTGCCACCATCCTGGACGATGTCGCCGTAATGACCAAGGTTGCCGCCAAGAAAACCGCCGGCGTGCTGGGTGACGACCTGGCACTGAACGCACAACAAGTCGCAGGCGTACAGGCCGACCGCGAGCTGCCGGTCGTCTGGGCCGTCGCCGTGGGCTCGCTGCGCAACAAGGCGATTCTGGTGCCGCTGGCCCTGGCCATCAGTGCCTTTGCACCGGTACTGATTACCCCGCTGCTGATGGTAGGCGGCGCGTTCCTGTGCTTTGAAGGCGTAGAAAAACTGGCGCACAAATACCTGCACGCCGCCGAAGAAAGCGCCGAACACCACGACAGGTTGGCCGCACTGACCAACCCGGCAGTCGATATGGTGGCCTACGAAAAAGACAAAATCAAAGGCGCCATCACTACCGACTTCATCCTGTCTGCCGAAATCATCGCCATTACACTGGGCACCGTGGCCAGCCAGCCTTTCATGTCGCAGCTGGTGGTACTGGCCGGCATCTCGCTGATCATGACAGTGGGCGTATACGGCCTGGTGGCCGGCATTGTGAAGCTGGACGATATCGGCCTCTACCTCGCGCGAAAACCCGGCGCGGGCAGCCAGCAGCTGGGCCGTTTGCTGGTGAACGCAGCCCCGCCGCTGATGCGCTTTCTGGCCGTGGCCGGCACCATTGCCATGTTCCTGGTAGGCGGCGGCATCCTCACCCATGGCCTGCCGTTTGCCCACCACGCCATTGAAGCTGCCACCCATAGCGTGGCAGGCATCGCCGGCATGGGCGGCCTGCTAGCGGCCATCGTACCGGCTGTGCTGGATGGCCTGTTCGGCATCGTAGCCGGTGCGCTGGTGCTGGCCGTGGTGATGCTGATCGGCAAACTGCGCGGCGGCGCTGCTGCACATTAAGCCAACCGCACAGTAAAAAACCCCGCCAATCGGCGGGGTTTTTCTTTGGTTGGCAGGCAGCCCTGCGGCCAACCTTTACTCAGGCAAAGCGCCGCGAGGCGTCCAGTGCCAGGCCGCTACCGATACTGCCATAGCGGTCGCCTTCCACCGCACGGGCGGCGGGGAACATGGCGGCAATGCGCTCGCGCAGCAGCGGCACACCGCTGGAGCCGCCGGTAAAGAACACGGTATCCACCTCGGCCGCCTGCAGCTGTGCGTCGGCCAGCAAGCGCGCAACCGTGCTTTCGATGCTGACAATCTGCTTTTCAATGGCCTCATCAAAATCGGCACGCGCAATATCATGGAACAGCGCTTTTTCGATCTCGCCCATGTCCAGCCGCGTTTGCGCCGCGTCGGACAGTGCAATCTTGGCAGCTTCTACCTGAATGGCCAGCCAGTGGCCGGCGCGCTTGTCGATCAGCGAAAACAGGCGGTCCAGCTTGCCCTGCTCCAGCGCGTCCGGGTATACACCCTGCAGGTCAGACAGGGCTTTGCGGGTGTAGGCAAAGTTAATGGTGTGCCAGGTAGCCAAGTTGAAGTAAAAGCCGGACGGCACCTCGGCGTTATTCTTCAGGCGCGAGCGGTAGCCCAGCTGCGGCATGACAGAATGCAGGCTGAGCTGCTTGTCAAAGTCGGTACCACCAATATGCACACCACCGTTGGCCAGAATATCGGCGCGACGGTCCAGCAGATGGGCGCGCTCGGGCGCCAGGCGCAGTAAGGAAAAGTCGGAGGTACCGCCGCCGATATCCACAATCAGCACCAGCTCTTCGCGCTGGATGCGGCTTTCGTAGTCGAAAGCAGCCGCGATGGGCTCGAACTGGAAGGCAACCTCTTTAAAGCCCACCTTGCGGGCGATCTCGCCTAGCGTATCTTGTGCCAGGCGGTCGGCTACCGGGTCGTCATCCACAAAGAAAACCGGGCGGCCAAACACGGCCTGCTCGAAGCCACGGCCGGCGTTCTGTTCGGCACGCTGCTTGAGCTGGCCGATAAACATGGACAGCAAATCCAGAAAACGCAGCGGGCGGCCTTGCACTTCGGTCTGGCCATTCATCAGGCTGGTGCCCAGAATGCTCTTGAGCGAGCGCATCAGGCGGCCTTCGTAGCCATCCAGGTACTCGGCAATAGCCGCGCGGCCCACGGAGGTGCTTTCTTCTTCGGCATTGAAAAAGATCACCGATGGCAGGGTTGTCTTGCCCTCTTCCAGCGCCAGCAGGCTGGGCACACCGGGGCGGCACCAGCCCACTGTCGAATTGGACGTACCAAAGTCCACGCCACAGGCTTGTACGGTCATGTTCATCCACCCCCTCAGGCAAAAGGAGCGGGATTATAGCGAATCTTCAGCCACCTGCCGCGACTTTCTGCACTGTACGCACGGGGCCGGCCGCTTCTATGATGCATGCCTGCAAATCACGATAAAAACCCAGCAAAAACAGCCACTCAGCCACCACAAACAGCGGCCCCACCAGCAGGCCCACCAGGTCATCCACAAACGCCGGCTTGCGCCCTTCGTAAGCATGGCCGACAAACTGTATTACCCAGCCCGCCACAAACAGCGCCAGACCTAGCCACAGCCCCCACGGCAAAGCCGCCAGCACGGTACCCGCCCAGCCTGCCAGCAACATCACCACCGCCATCAGCGCCCCCAGCGCCAGGTCCAGCCGCAGGTAAAACAAAATGGCACCCAGCAACACCGGGTGCAAGGCCAGCAGGCCCATCCCCAATGGCAGGCAAGCCAGCAACACCGCCACCGCCAGCACGATGAGCGGGATGCCCACAAAATGCGTATGGATATTGCGCAGATCGCGGTGATAACAGGCGTAATTGACTAAATGCGCTTGCAGCGTTTTCATGGTGAACCTCCATCGTCGGGAAGCAACATCATGCCTTTGCACCACCAGGCTTTCTGTCAAGCAGGCGACAAAACCCTCGCTTTACGCCTGCTGACCAGCAGCAGCTGGTTTGCCGGCCTGCCAGACACCCTGCAAACCAGCCTGCAATCGCTGGGCCGTAGCCGGGCACTGTCTGGCGGTGACTACCTCTTTTTACAGGGCGACCCGGCCGACGGGCTTTACTGCGTGCTGCAAGGTAGCGTGCTGATTGGCAGCAGTTCGGTGGTGGGTAAGAACAGCGTATTGGCGCGCCTCGCCCCCGGGCAGTGGTTTGGCGAGGTGGCGCTGTTTGATCACGGCCCGCGCACACACCACGCCCACACCGATGGCGGCTGCCTGCTATGGCATGTACCGCACGGCCCGCTGCAGGCCTGGCTGGCCACCTGGCCGCAGGGCTGGTACTACCTGGGCCAGCTGATGGCCGGCAAAACCCGCCAGCTGATGAGCGGGCTGGCACAACAAACCCTGCTATCGCCTGAGGCCCGGCTGGCACAGCGCCTGTTACTGCTGGCCGGCAGCGGCCACGCGGTGAGCCTGAGCCAGGAGGCGCTGGCCAGTGCCACCGGCATCAGCCGGCAAACCTGCAACACCATCCTGGGCCAGTTGGCCGATGCTGGCTTGATCACGGTGGCGCGCAAGCAGCTTACCTTGCTGGACAAACCTGCCTTGCAACAGCTAGGCAACCGCTAGCTATACAAATCACCGCCATCTGCCGCACAAGCGCATTAAAATGCGCACATGAGCCTGCTAAACACCCATGCCATGGGCCGCGCCCTGGCCACCCGTCTGCTGTTCCTGTTTGCCCTGGTACTCAGTGCCGTGGTGATGGGCACGCTGGGCTACCACTTGCTGGAAGGCTGGAGCCTGTTCGACAGCCTGTACATGACCGTTATCACCCTGGCCACCATCGGCTATGGCGAAACGCACCCGCTGGATACCGTTGGCCGCATTTTCACCGTGGTGCTGATCATCTTTGGCACCGGCGTGATGGGCTACGGCATTTCATCCCTGACCCTGCTACTGTTTCAGGGCGACCTGCCCCACTACCTGCGCGTACGCAAAATGGACAAAATCATCTCCCGCCTGGAAAACCACATCATTATCTGCGGCCTCAGCCGCACCGGCCTGTACGCGCTGGAAGAACTTACGCGCAGCGGCCACGACGTGGTGATCATCGAAAAGAGCGAAGCACAAATACAGCAATGGTTGGCGGGCAAAGAGCGCCCCTATATCGTGGGGGACGCCACCGAGGACGATAACTTGCTGGCCGCAGGCATTGAACGCGCCCAGGCCATCATCACCAGCCTGACATCGGACGCCGACAACGCCTTTGTGGTGGTGACGGCCCGCAGCCTGAACAGCCAGCTGTCCATCGTATCGAAAGCCGAAACCGAAAGCGCCCGCAAAAAGCTGCTGGCTGTCGGCGCAGACCAGGTGGTGATTCCGTCCTACCTGGGCGGCATGAATATGGCCAACCTGGTGATCAAGCCGGAAACCCTGCACTTTTTCGAGCGCCTGCACTCGCGCTACCCCAATACTTTCCGCGCCCAGGTGGTGCCGGTAGAGCCGCTATGGCTTGGCCGCAGCATTGCCGAGTGTCTGCCGGTGAGTGATGGCAGCGTGATTGTGGTAGCGCTGGAAATGCCGGGTGGCGAGGTGGCATTCAACCCCCCGGCAGAAACCCTGCTGGGCGAAGGCCAGTCGCTGATGATCATCGGGCGCAAGGCAGTACACTCACCCGCCCCGCCCGAGGCGGCACAGGCATGAAAAAAGGTTGGCCGCGGCCAACCTTTTTTCATGCGTCAGGGCAGATCAGCCGAAGTGGCACACGTAGTGGACGGTTTCCAGCACTTCGATCTGGAACGAGCTCTCGCCCGGCACAGTAAACGACTGGCCAGCACCATAGGTCGTCGCCTCTGTCTCGCCCGCCAGCGTCACCTTGCACTGGCCGTCGATCAGCTCCATCACCTCGGGGGCACCAGTGCTGAACAGCAGCTTGGCCGGCAAGATCACCCCTACAGACTTGCGGGTACCATCCGGCAGCACCACGGTATGGCTCACGCACTTGCCATCAAAATAGACATTGGCCTTCTTGACCACACTTACATTATCGAACTGGCTCATGATTTCTCCTTGTTTGGGCACGGCCGTTACACGGCTCTTATCTGCATCATGCCCGCAGCCGATTTGCAGCGTCAATAAATGAAACGGGGCGTCAAACGCCCCGCCATGGCCCCAGACGCCGCCACCAGCCCACAAGCCAAGCGGATTCAAGCACTTGCCCGCCCCCGCTAGCGCACATGCGGCAGCACGAAGCCCCGCGCTATCATGTCGCGCACCACCAGGTTGAAACAGGCAATCCAGGCCGGGTCAAACTGTGACTCGCACGCATTCACCTCGGCAACCGCGCGCAGCAGCGAGCGCACCTGACGGCGCTGGCCGTGTTTCAGGATGACCGCCTCAAAGGTATCGATAATGGCCAGCAACTTGGCCCCCTCGCAAATCATGCCTGCGCGCTTGCCTGCCGGGTAGCCGGTACCATCGATACGCTCGTGATGCTCGCGTACAATGCGCGCGGCCTCGTCCCAACCGCTCATGCGGGCCAGCATGTCTGCCCCCCAGCCTGGGTGAGCAGCCAACTGCAGGCGGTCTGTATCGCTTAGCTTGCCATGCTTGAGCCAGAGCTCTTCCGGCAAGAACATCATGCCCACATCGTGCATGTATACGGCCGCTTCCAGCTGCAGCGGGTCAATAGGCTGGGTAGACGCCTCATTACACGCTGCGGCCAGCAGCAGGTTACGCTCGGTACGCCCCTGAAACAGTAGCGAGCGCTGCTCGAACTGCAATGCCAGGGTGCGAAAGTACATCAGATCGGCATCAACCTGCGACGAACGCGGTACGGTGACCTGCGCCGGCTGCTGCGGCAAGAAGCCGGTCAGGCGCTTGATCACCAGCCACGCCTGCGCTTCTACCAGTGCCGGCGGTGTATCGTTCAGCTGGCTCATTTCGGCGACCAGCCGGTTAAAGTCGGCCAACGATACCTCCCGCCCGCTTTCCAGTTCGCTGATCACCAGCTCCAGCCGGTCCATGGCCAGCAGCAACAGCTGCTCCAGCGCCGCATCAAATGGCAGGCTGCCACTGCGCACACGGGAAAGCAGGTCTTCAGCGGCATGCACCATCGGCTCCACAAACGCCAGCCGGCACAAGCCGGCATCGCCTTTGATAGTGTGAAAAAGCCGCATCAGCTCGGCCAGCATGCCGCCATCGTTCGGGCTTTGCCGCAAGGCGGCCAGCAAATTGGCAGCACGCGGGGCGTAGTCGTCCAGCGCGTACTGAAAGTCGGAAAAACTTTCTTCATCTTCAATGCGGTAACGATCCATGGCTATCTCCAGAGGCTCAGGCTTATAAGCTGCCAGCGTGAATCTACTATAGTGTTTGCCCGGCAAACCCTGATAGCAAATACTGCCAATACCTGTATGCATGTCATGAAACCCCTATCGCCGATGCATTTTTTTTACGCCAGCCCGCAAAAAACACTTGCCGAGGCAATGAAGCACAGGCAGACTGCGTGCTGCAGTTTTTCAAGTCGTGATCTGTCAGTTGTTGTAGTGGCGTTGCCCGTACCACAGTTTGTCATTTCCCTTGATTGACATGCGCTTTTCTCATACTCAACGCTATTCTCATAAGGGAACAGAACATGGCAACCGGTACCGTTAAATGGTTTAACGACTCCAAGGGCTTCGGCTTCATCACTCCGGACAACGGCGGTGACGACGTATTCGCTCACTTCTCCCAGATCAACGCTAAAGGCTTCCGCACCCTGGCTGAAAACCAGCGCGTTAGCTTCGACATCGTTGACGGCCCTAAGGGCAAACAAGCTTCCAACATTCAGCCTCTGTAATTCAGAAGCTGGCTGTTACTAGCCTGTGAGAAAAACCCGGATGACTTCATCCGGGTTTTTTGTATTAGCGCATTAGCCGCGGCGACTTATCCGCCGCAGGAGCCACACAGTGGAAAGCTCACACGACGATATCATCGCTGCCACGCGAAACTGGCTGGAAAAAGCCGTCATCGGCCTGAATCTGTGCCCGTTTGCCAAGTCGGTATACGTAAAAGACCAGGTACGCATTGTCATCAGCGACGCCAAAGACCCTGCCACCCTGCTAGAACACCTGATGGCAGAGCTGCGCCTGCTGGCAGACAGCGAGCCGGAGGAGGTAGATACCACCTTGCTGGTACACCCCTACGTGCTACAGCGCTTTCTGGATTTCAATGACTTTCTGGAGATCGCAGACGCTGCCCTGGCCGATATGGGCCTGGAAGGCACGCTGCAAGTGGCCGACTTCCACCCCAAATTCCAGTTTGCCGGCACCACCATTAACGATGTCAGCAACAACACCAACCGCTCGCCATTCCCTACCCTGCACCTGATACGCGAAAGCAGTATCGAACGTGCGGTAGAAGCGTTCCCGGATGCCGCCACCATCTACGAGCGCAATATCGCCCTGATGCAAGAGATGGGTCGAGAAGGCTGGGAAGCGTTGAATGTCGGCGCGCCCAAAGCCAAATAAACCGCCACGATGTACTCTGCTTTGCGCCCGGTCGCAGAGAATAAAAAAGCCAGCTTACGCTGGCTTTTTTTATTCTCTGCCTTACTACCGGCTACCTGAATAAGACGGCTAAAACTTATTGATTGTGCGGGCACTTGCCGGTAACACTCTGGTAGCGGGCACGAATAAGCGGCATGTCGCGGGCAATATCACCGCTGGGTTCAAACATACCCATCACCCCACCCTGCTTTTTGGCGAAGTCCAGATAACCCAGCGCAATCGGCACCCCCGCGCCGCAAGCGATGTGATAGAAACCGGTCTTCCATTCTGCCACCTTGGCACGCGTCCCTTCCGGAGGAATCGCCACGGCCAACTGCGAGCTTCGGTTAAATACCTCTACCATTTGCTCTACCAGCGAATTCTTCTGACGGCGATCCACCGGGATGCCCCCCAGCCAGCGCATGATCGGGCCTTTCATGCCGGTAAACAGCGTGTGCTTGCCCATCCAGTACAGTTTGGCCCCACCGGCAAAGCAGAACATCAGGGTATAGGGGAAGTCCCAGTTACTGGTATGCGGCGCGCCAATCAGCACGTATTTCTTGTCTGCGGGAAACGCACCGTGCAAGCGCCAGCCCAGCAGCCGCAGCATGGCCAGGGAAAACCAGCGCAACAGCGTACGCAAGATCGGGGTATCAAATATGGTGAAATGCATCAAAAGCTACCGCAAGACTAAACGGCGCACTCTATAGCAGCACGCGCCCGTGGTAAATCAGCCATAGAAAAGAATACTCGAACCAGTCTATTCGATAGATTTTGCCAGACGAATACAACACTTACCCACCAGATGCCACACACAAGTTACACAACACGCACATGATACTTGCGCACTACGCTGGCACGGCGTAATAAAGCAGTAACGCTAAGCGGTCAGATTGCTAGATAGAGCAGCATCCCTTCAAAGGAGAAGCCGTCATGTCGCAGTATCAGTCCAAGTCTTCGTACTATGAAGTTCGTGCCGAAGTGCGCAGTAACGCACTCGCTGGCAAACCCATGCCACGTAGCCGCCCTTGTGATATCCGCAATGCCGCAGCACGCCGCGAAATAGAGCGGCGGCGGATAGAACGCGAAGCAAGGGAATAAACCCGCCAGCCTGCTGGCACACCTACTCACCCCAACACACCCTGCTGCATGGCACCACGCAGCGGGCGGTAGCTGTCACCGTTTTACAGGCCGCCTGGACGACCACAAAAAAAGCGCCCCACCGGGCGCTTTTTCAATACCAAATGCTTGCCACACCTACAGCTCGCCCACCACGTCGCCAGGGCTGGCCAGCGCCGGCTCGCAGGGAAGCCATACGCGGAACACCGCGCCGCCGGCATCCAGGTTGGCCGCATGGATATCACCGCCATAGCGCTCTACCAGACCCAGACACACCCACAAGCCCAGGCCACTGCCGTCCGCCTTGCGCGTAAAGAAAGGCGTAAACAGCTGCGCCATGTCACCCGGTGCGATACCCGGCCCGCTATCCGAGACAGACAACAACACACCCGCCTGGCCATCCCGCCCTGGGCAATCCTGCGTGGCCAGCGCCAGCATGCCGCCATCCGGCATGGCCTGCAGCGCGTTGAGCAGCAGGTTGATCAGCACCTGCTGCAGCTCGTAGCGATTCACCAGCAAGGCGCCCGCGGCTTGCCAATCCTTGCTCACGGCCACGTGGCTACGCCCCAGCTGGTGACTCACCAGCACCAGGCCATCCTGAAAAACCTCCTCTGGCCGCACTTGCTGCAGGTAGCCTGCGTATTCGCTGGGGCGTGCGTACTGCAGCAACTTGGCCACGATCAGGCGGATACGCTGCACTTGCTCGTTCAGCAGGCGGAACTCCTCGGCTACCGGCGCGGCGGCCTCACCCAGCAGCTCGCGCATCAGTTCCAGGTTGCCCTGCATTACCGCCACCGGGTTGTTAACCTCGTGCGCAATGCCTGCAGCCAACTGGCCAATGGCCGCCAGCTTTTCCGATTTGAACAGCTGCTGCTGCGCCGTGAGCAGCGTCTGGTTGGCCGCCGCCAGCTCGCGCGTACGCTCGGCCACTTTGTCGTCCAGCTCGGCGGCCCAACGGGTAAGCGCCTGGTTCTGTGACTGGATGCGGTCCAGCAGGTGGTCAAAATGGCTGGCCAGCAGGGCCAGCTCGTCGTCTTGCGGCAGCGTGCCAACGCGGGCATCCAGCTGCCCGGCCTCTACCTGGCGCATGGTGGCGCGCAGCCGCCCTACCGGGTGAATAACCGACTGCGCAAAACGCCAGCTCACCCAGGCCGCTACGGCCATGGTGATGGCAAACAGCACAAACAGCACGGCCAGCGCCATCCATTTGGCCAGCACAAAAGGCTGCTCCAGAAAGCCCACGTACAACATGCCTACCCGCTCGCCACGGCTATCCTGCAGTGGCTGGTAGCCGGAAACATACCAGTCGCCCACCACCAGCGCGCGGTCCAGCCACAGCTGGCCATGCTCCAGCACACGCTCGGCTACCGCACCGGACACGCGGGTACCAATGGCGCGCCCGCCATGGGGCAGCGCGACCGTGGTGGCAATCCGCACATCATCCAGAAACAGCGTCGTTGAGCCACGGCTACGCTGCGGCAGCGAGCCCGGCGGGTAAACCAGGTGCTGGATGCGGTCGACAAAATCCACATTGCGGTTCAACAACAAGCCCCCCACCAGCGCCAGGCGCCGGCCCGGTACAGCGGCCGCAGCGTGCAGCACCAGCCCGGTCTGGCTTTGCTGCTGCAGGCTGGGCCGTGCGCCGCGCGTAGGGCGCAGGTCGATACGCGCCCGTTGCTGCAAGGCCGGTGACAGTGCGGCCAACTGTGCGGAGCTAAACGCATCCAGCGCCACACGGCTTTGCCCGCTCAGCCCGGCAGCTGGCACTCCGCCGGCGGGGTAGATGTGGTGCCGCGCACCACTGAGCGAGCTGGCCAGCACCTGGCGCTGCTCGTCGACCAGCAACAGGTAGTCCAGCGCCAGCGACTGCGCACGTGCCTGCAATAGGGCATCCAGCCCGGGGCCCGGGCGGCGCTGGGCGTCGGCCAGGGCCTCGGAGTTAGCCAGGGCCTCGATGCTGCGGCCAACGTCACCCTGTACCCGTTCAAAATAGGTGGTAGCCACCGCCAGGTCGCTGCGCACCTTGAACACCAGCAGTTCCTGAAACGCCGCCCCACCCCAACCGGCCAGCAGCAATAACAGCACCGGGAAGCCCACCACCAGCGGAAACAGCGCCAGCGCCACAAAGCGGGTGCGTACCGAGCGGTTCAGCGGCTGCATCAGCCGCTGCCATAACCGTGCTACTCGCCCCAAGCCAGACATTTCCGCTCCAGTGTCTTGCGCGAGATACCCAGGCGGCGCGCCGCCTCGGACTTATTGCCGCCACAGGCCGCCAGAATGGCGCGGATATGGCGGTTTTCCACCTCGGCCAGGCACTCGTCAGCCCCTGCCAGGTTGGCCGCAGGCTCGTCAGCCGGGCTCGCGCCCCCCACCGCACGGGTACACGGCAGGTCGCGCGGCACGTAGCCCAGGATCAGCGAACGCTCTACCAGGTTTTTCAGCTCGCGCACATTGCCTGGCCAGTCGTAGGCGGCCATGGCCGCCAGAATGGCCGGCTCCACCTCTACCGGCTGCACCCCCAGCGCAGGGCTGAGCAGGTCCATGAAGTGCGCGGCCAACTCGGGCAGATCCTCGGTGCGCTCGCGCAGCGGCGGCAGGTGCAGCTCCAGTACCTGCAGGCGGTAATACAGGTCGGCGCGGAAGCGCCCGGCGGCCACTTCGTCCGCCAGCGGTTTGTTGGTAGCGGCAATCACGCGCACGTCTACCTTGATCTCTTGCTCCGAGCCCACCGGCCGGATGCGCCGCTCCTCCAGCACGCGCAGCAGCTTGGCCTGGATCGGCAGCGGCAGCTCGCCGATTTCATCCAGAAACAGCGTACCGCCACGAGCGTAGTAAAACAGGCCATCGCGGCTGCCGGTGGCACCGGTGTAGGCGCCCTTTACGTGGCCGAACAGCTCGCTTTCGATCAGCTCCTGCGCGATGGCCGCGCAATTTACCGGCACAAAGCTGGCATTGGCGCGCGGGCTTTGCTGGTGCAGGGCGCGCGCCACCACCTCTTTGCCAGTACCCGACTCACCCTGGATCAGCACGGTAGAAGGCATGGGCGCAAAGCGCTGCAGCAGCGTGCGCAGCTCGGCAATGGCGGGCGAGTGGCCGATCAAGCCATCGCGGCTAACGTGGCTGCGGCTGGCGTGCGATGCCACCTCGCGGCGCAGCACCCAGTTTTCCGCCTCTAGCCGCGCCCGCTCGAAGGCACGCCGTGCCGAGTTGATCAGCTGCGCCAGCGAAAACGGTTTGAGCAGAAAGTCGGACGCGCCGGCGCGCAGCGCGTCGATGGCGGTTTCCACGTCGGCAAACGCCGTCATCAGGATGACTTCGCTGTTTACCCCGCGCTCGCGCAGCTGCTTGAGCCAGTTCACGCCCGACATGCCGGGCAGCGAGATATCCAGCACGATCAGGTCAAAACGCTGCTGTGCCACGAGTGGCTCGGCGTCTTCCACGCTACCGGCGGCATGCACGCTGCCGCAGCGCACTTCCAGCGCTCGGCGGATGAAATTCACCATACCCGGCTCGTCATCCACCACCAGCACGCTGTAGCTGCCCCATGGTTTGGCCGCGCTATCAGCGGCGGCCGCCAAGGTATTTTCTC
Organism: Vogesella perlucida; assembly: GCF_979366545.1. Classification (NCBI taxonomy): domain Bacteria; kingdom Pseudomonadati; phylum Pseudomonadota; class Betaproteobacteria; order Neisseriales; family Chromobacteriaceae; genus Vogesella; species Vogesella perlucida. The sequence continues at coordinate 118,435 of NZ_CEETRO010000008.1, read as the reverse complement.
GCTGCAAGACCCTACTCCTTCTGCGGACAAATAGTCGCACCGCGCGCAGGGCCATTGCGACTATTTGTCTGGTGCGCCATGCGGCCAACCTTGGCCAGCCACACGCAACACCTTGTTTATTCGTGAAAAATATAAAAACCCTACCATGGGCACGGCAAATGCTATGCCAAGGCTATTGCGCAACCCGACGCACGTCAAACGAATAGCGATAAAAAGGAGAGTCCGATGGAAGTGAACCGGCGGCAGTTTTTCAAACTCAGCGCGGCGCAAGTAGGCGCCTCCAGCCTGGTGGCCATGGGCTTCAGCCCGGCCCAAGCGCTGGCCGAGGTGCGCCAGTACAAGCTGCTGGGCGCCCGCGAAACGCGTAACACCTGTACCTACTGTTCGGTGGGCTGCGGCCTGATTCTGTACAGCCTGGGTGACGGTGCCAAAAACGCCAAATCGGAAATCATGCACATCGAAGGCGACCCGGACCACCCGGTAAGCCGTGGCTCGCTCTGCCCCAAAGGCGCCGGCCTGCTGGACTTCATCCACAGCCCCAAACGCCTGAAATACCCGGAAGTACGCGAAGCCGGCAGCAATGAATGGAAGCGCATCAGCTGGCACGACGCCATCCACCGCATTGCCAAGCACATGAAGGCCGACCGTGACGCCAACGTGCTGGACAAAAACGCCGACGGCGTGCCGGTAAACCGCTGGCTAACAACCGCCATGCTCACCGCGTCGGCCGGCTCCAACGAAACCGGCATCATCACGCAGAAATTCCTGCGCAGCCTGGGCATCATCGCCACCGACGCCCAGGCCCGCGTGTGCCACGGCCCGACCGTATCGGCACTGGCATCTACCTTTGGCCGCGGCGCCATGACCAATAGCTGGGTGGATATCAAAAACGCCGACTTTATCCTGGTAATGGGCGGTAACGCCGCCGAGGCGCACCCGGTAGGCTTCAAGTGGGCCATTGAAGCCAAGAAAACCCGCGGCACCAAGCTGATCGTGGTGGACCCGCGCTACAACCGCACCGCCGCAGTATCCGACCTGTACATGCCGATTCGCGCCGGCGCCGACATCCCTTTCCTGGGCGGCGTGATCAACTGGCTGATCAGCCACGACAAGATCCACTGGGACTACGTCAAAGCCTATACCAACGCCAGCTTTATCGTGGGCGAAGGCTTTGGCTTTGAAGACGGCCTGTTCAGCGGCTACGACGAAGCCAAAGGCAAATACGACCGCAGCAGCTGGGCCTACGAGCTGGACGCCGACGGCAATGCCAAGACCGACCCCACGCTGCAGCACCCGCGCTGCGTGTGGAACCTGATGAAAGCCCACTTTGCACGCTATACGCCCGAGGTGGTCACCAACCTGTGCGGCACGCCGGTAGAAGGCTTTCTGGAAGTGTGCAAACAGCTGGGCGAGACGGCCCGCCCGGACAAAGTCGGCACCATCCTGTACGCCCTGGGCTGGACCCAGCACACCGTGGGCGCGCAAAACATCCGCACCATGGCCATGATCCAGCTGCTGCTGGGCAATATGGGCATGCCCGGCGGCGGCGTGAACGCGCTGCGCGGCCACTCCAATATCCAGGGCCTGTCCGACCTGGGCCTGCTGTCCACCGCCCTGCCCGGCTACCTGACGCTGCCCAACGAAAAAGACCACCCCGACTACGCCAGCTACATCAGCAAAACCACGCCCAAGGTGCTGCAGCCCAACCAGTTCAACTACTGGAGCAACACGCCCAAGTTCTTTGTCAGCCTGATGAAATGGTTCTGGGGTGACAAAGCCACCGCAGACAACAACTGGGGCTTCGACTGGCTGCCCAAATGGGACAAGCTGTACGACGTGCTGCACATCGTGGAGCTGATGCACCAGGGCAAGATGAACGGCTTTATCGTGCAGGGCTTCAACCCGCTGGCGTCCTTCCCCGACGCCACCAAGGTCACACAGGCGTTCAGCAAGCTGAAATACATGGTGATCATCGACCCGATCGCCACCGAAACCTCTACCTTCTGGCAAAACCACGGCGAGGCGCACGATGTGAACCCGGCCGACATCCAGACCGAGGTATTCCGCCTGCCATCTACCTGTTTTGCCGAGGAAGACGGCGCCATTGTCAGCTCGGCCCGCTGGCTGCAGTGGCACTGGAAAGGCGCCGACGCGCCGGGTGAAGCCAAGGGCGACAACGAGATTATCGGCGAGCTGTTCAACACCCTGCGCCAGATGTACCTGCAAGAAGGCGGCAAGGTAGCCGAGCCTATCCTGAACGTGGCGTGGAACTACCGCGACCCGAACGCCCCGAGCCCGGAAGAGCTGGCGCGCGAAATGAACGGCAAGGCGCTGGCCGACCTGCCAGACCCGAAAGAACCGGGCAAATTCCTGGCCAAAAAAGGCGAACAGCTGCCCGGCTTTGCGGCCCTGCAGGACGATGGCAGCACCAGCTGCGCGTGCTGGATTTTCTCCGGCAGCTGGACGCAAGCCGGTAACCAGATGGCACGCCGCGACAACACCGACACCGGCCTGGGCAATACGCCGGGCTGGTCTTGGTCGTGGCCGGCCAACCGCCGCATCCTGTACAACCGCGCCAGCTGCAACCCGGCCGGCGCACCATGGGACCCGAAACGCAAGCTGATCGGCTGGAACGGCGAAAAATGGGCCGGGGCGGACATACCCGACTTCAAGGCCGACGCTGGTCCGGACAGCGGCATGAACCCGTTCATCATGAACCCGGAAGGCGTGGCGCGGCTGTTCTGTACCGACAAGCTGGCCGACGGCCCCTTCCCCGAACACTACGAGCCGATGGAAAGCCCGATCGGCACCAACCCGCTGCACCCCAAAGTGGTCAGCAGCCCGGCGGTGCGCATCTTCAAGACCGACCGCGAGCGCCTGGGTACGCACAAGGACTACCCGTACGTGGGCACCACCTACCGCCTGACAGAGCACTTCCAGTTCTGGACCAAATCGGTGCTGCTGAACGCCATTGCCCAGCCGGAACAGTTTGTCGAGATCGGTGTGGCGCTGGCACAGGAAAAAGGCATTGTGCAGGGCGACACGGTGAAGGTGAGCTCCAAGCGCGGCTTCATCAAGGCCAAGGCGGTGGTGACCAAACGGCTGATGGCGCTGCAGGTCAACGGCCAGACCGTACACCAGATCGGCATACCGCTGCACTGGGGCTGGGAAGGCGTGGCGCAAAAAGGCTACCTCACCAACAGCCTGCCCCCCGCCGTGGGCGACTGCAATACGCAGACCCCCGAGTACAAATCCTTCCTGGTAAACCTGGAAAAAGCCTGAGGAGCCCCGGACCATGGCACTGCAATCACTTGATATTACCCGCCGCTCCGCCAGCCCCACGGCCAGCCCGCAGGCGCGCAAGACCATCGAAATCGCCAAGCTGATCGACGTTTCCACCTGTATCGGCTGCAAAGCCTGCCAGGTGGCCTGCTCGGAGTGGAACGACATCCGCGAGGAGGTTGGCCACAACATCGGCGTGTACGACAACCCGACCGACCTGAGCGCCGATGCCTGGACGGTGATGCGCTTTGCCGAAGAAGAAAGCAACGGCAAGCTGGAGTGGCTGATCCGCAAGGATGGCTGCATGCACTGCGCCGACCCCGGCTGCCTGAAAGCCTGCCCGTCGCCGGGCGCCATCATCCAGTACAGCAACGGCATTGTGGATTTCCACCAGGAAAACTGCATCGGCTGTGGTTACTGCATTTCCGGCTGCCCGTTCAACGTGCCGCGCATCAGCCAGAAGGACAACAAAGCCTACAAATGCACGATGTGCTCGGACCGCGTGTCGGTAGGCCAAGAGCCCGCCTGCGTGAAAACCTGCCCGACCGGTGCCATCCAGTTTGGTAGCAAGGAAGACATGAAAGACGTGGCCGCCACCCGCGTGGCGGACCTGAAAACCCGTGGCTACGCCAACGCCGGCCTGTACGACCCGCAAGGCGTGGGCGGCACCCACGTGATGTACGTGCTGCACCACGCCGACAAGCCAGAGCAGTATTCCGGCCTGCCGAAAGACCCGGCCATCAGCACCACCGTGCAGCTGTGGAAAGGCTGGCTCAAACCGCTGGCCACCATCGGCATTGCCGCGGCCGGCCTGTTCGGCTTCTTCCACTACATCACCGTGGGCCCGAACCGCCCGGACGACGAAGACGAACACGCTGCGGCCAACCCTGCCGCCAAACAGGAGGACAAGGCATGAAAGAGCAACTGATCCAGCGCTACAGCGCCGCCGAACGCATCAATCACTGGATTGTGGCGGTGTGTTTCATCCTGCTGGCGATTTCCGGGCTGGCGTTTTTCTACCCGGCTTTCTTCTGGCTGACCGGTGTATTCGGCACCCCGCAGCTGGCGCGCATCGTGCACCCCTTTGTGGGCGTGATCATGTTCGTGGCCTTTGCGCGGCAGTTCTTCCGCTACTGGCACCATAACCTGATCAACAGCGAAGACATCCGCTGGATGAAATCGGTCAGAACCGTGCTGTCCGGCCACGAGGTAGGCGACACCGGCAAGTACAACGGTGGGCAGAAAGGCATGTTCTGGCTGATGTGCGCGTGCATGGCCGTGCTGCTGGTGTCCGGCTTTATTGCCTGGCGGCCCTACTTTGCCGGCTACTTTCCCATCCCGGTGATCAGGCTGGCGCTGCTGGCGCACGCCTGGGCCGCCACCGGGCTGATTGCCGGCATCATCGTGCACGTATACGCCGCGTTCTGGGTAAAAGGCACCATCCGCGCCATGGTGGAAGGCGTGGTAACCCACGCCTGGGCCAAAAAGCACCACCCGCGCTGGTACCGCGAGATGACAGGCAAACAGAAATGAGCTGCACCCTGCCACTGCCCGCCGATGACACCCTGCCTGCCAGCCAGTGCCTGCCGGTGCTGCGCCTGCAGGCGGGCAGCGCAGTGGCGGCCACCGACCAGCTGATTGCCGAGGTGCCGGTGGCCATGGTCTACAACGGCATCTCGCACGCCGTGCTGCTGGCCAGCCCTGCTGACCTGCACGATTTCGCGCTGGGCTTTGCCCTGAGCGAAGGCATTGTCACCCACGCCGGCGAGCTGTACGACTGCGAGGCCTGGCAAAGCGAGGCCGGCATCGAGCTGCGGCTGGATATTGCCAGCGCACGCTTCAGCCAGCTCAAGGCGCGGCGGCGCAATATGGCCGGGCGCACCGGCTGCGGCTTGTGCGGCGTGGATAGCCTGGACGCCGTGGCACAAACCATCGCGCCGCTGCCGCTGCGGCCAATCCTGCACGCCGACAGCATTGCCCGCGCGGTGGCCGCCCTGCCCGCACAGCAGCCTCTGCACGCCGCCACAGGCGCCGCGCACGGGGCCGCCTACTGCCACGCTGACGGCAGCATCGTACTGGTACGCGAAGACGTCGGCCGCCACAACGCGCTGGACAAGCTGATCGGCGCGCTGCGCCGCCAGGGCGTCGACACCCGCGAGGGCTTTGTGCTGGTCTCCAGCCGCGCCAGCTACGAAATGGTGCAGAAAACCGCGCAGGCCAGCATACCAGCCCTGATCGCCGTCTCTGCCCCCACCGCCTATGCGGCCCAGCTGGCTGGGCAATGTGGCCTGCTACTGGCAGGCTTTGCCCGCCCCGGCCGCCTGGTGGCCTACACCCATACCGAGCGGCTTATCACCGCCACCGCAACGGAAACACACCATGTTTATTGATGATCTGGCCATTCAGGACACCGCCATCCCGCAGCCGCTACGCCCGCCGGGCCAACACGTCTTTGCCCGCCGCGCCGAGCGCCTGCGCAGCCTGGCACAAGGCCATGCCATGGCCGACTTCCTGCTCTGCTGTGCCGATATCGCCCAAGCCCAGCAAGCCTGCCATGACAGCCTGGCCGAACAAGCCGTCAACAGCACAGCCAGCCTGCGCGACATGCTGGCACAGCTACGCCAGACACTGGGGCAGGTGCTGGGCGACGCCCCGCACAGCGCCGTGCATTGCCTGCTGGCCATGGACGACGACGCCCTGCAGGCCCTGGCGCTGGCCTTGCGCGCCGGTACGGTTGCGGCCAACCCGGCGCTGCAGGCCGGCTTACCGCTGCTGGGCGCCGCCTTGCAGGTGCAAGCCGTTATCAGCGCGCGCCAGCGCGACCTGAGCCGCCTGCAGCACAGCGAAAGCCCACACTGCCCGGTATGCCACGCACCGCCGGTGGCATCGCTGCTGCGCCGTGGCGACAGCGGCCACGCCGTGCGCTACGCCTGCTGCAGCCAGTGCGCCAGCGAATGGCACGTTACCCGGGTGAAGTGTCTGGGCTGTGGCAACACGCGCGAGCTGCAATACCGCAGCCTGGCGCACCGCGATGCCGAACCCGCAGCGCCCAACCACAAGCAGCCGCACCAGCACCGCGCCGTACACGAGGCAGAGTGCTGCGACAGCTGCCACGGCGAACTGAAAATGGTGTCCACCCTGCTGGATGCGCAGGCCGAACCGTTTGCCGACGACCTGGCCAGCCTGATGCTGGACATGCTGGCTGGCGAAGCGGGCTATGGCCGCATAGGCGTGAACCCGTACTTTATTGCTGGCGGCACATAAATCTGGTCAGCCATCAGATAAGCATCACCATAAATGGCCGCACACTGTGCGGCCATTTTGATTAGCGGTCTGACTGCGGGCACGCCAAGGCCTCATGACACAGCGGCTCTGGTGTCAGTGGTGCTAGCGGGCCAGCGGTAGTAGATGTCCCATTCCTCCTCGTGCGTTGGCACAAAACCATGGCGCTGGTAGAAACGGTTGGCCGCACTGCCGCGCAGCGCACCCAACTTGATGGGCATCCCCTGCGCCGCCGCCTCTGCCTGCAATTGCCGCAGCACCGCACTGCCTACACCCTGCCCTTGTTGTGACGGCAACAGGTAGAAGTGGTCGAGATAATAGTGATCGTCTTGCCGGTGACACGCCAGAAAGCCAATGCGCTGACCGGCGCGCACAATCCAGCGGGTAATGGCTGGCTGGTAGCTGGCGGCCAGGCGCGCACGCGCGCGCTCGGGGTCGAAGCGGCCAATGGCTTGCAAGCTAGGCTGCATGGCGGCCAGGCGCAGCACCAGCAAGGCTTCAAAGTCTTCATCGGTACACGGTTGCAGTTGGTAGCCCGCCTGCGCCGCCGCGTCAGCCAGCGGTTTGCACATGAACACGCTTAAGGGGTGATCGGGGTAGTCGCCAAACGGGCCGCAGCGCTCAAAGCCCAGCGAGGCATAGAACGCCAGCGCCTCCGGCTGCAAGGGGCCGGTTTCCAGCTGCAGTAGCCGGCAGCCGGCCGCCCTGGCGGCGCCTTCCAGCGCCAGTAGCAGCTCCCGTGCCACGCCCTGCCCGCGCGTGGCCGGCTGGACGTACATGCGCTTTACCTCGCCACCATCCGGCCCCAGCACGACCGCGGCGCAGCCAATGGCCTGCCCGCTTTCATCACGCGCCACGGCAAAACGCACCTGCGGCTGGCTCAGGGCGCTGATGTCCAGGGTATAGCAAGCTTCCGGCGGGTACAGGCTGGATTGGTAGGCATCGAGTGCAGCAATCAGCGCAATGACATCCGGCTGATCGGGGTGTTCGAAAGCAATGGGCATGGCAAGCATCCGGCTGGCGACTTAGGTTGGCCGCAAATAAAACGGCAGGGCTTTCACCCTGCCATGCCTTTGCCATGGTGACAAGATCTAGCTGGCTGCTTCCAACTGGCGCACGCGCTCGAACAGGCACACGGTAGCGGCCATGGCCACGTTCAGCGATTCGGCATGACCGGGCATGGGGATGCGCACGCGCAGGTCGGCAGCGGCCAGTACGTCGGCGCTGACACCGGCGCCCTCGTTGCCAAACACAAAGGCCACATCCCCGGCCAGGTTCTGACCATACAGCGACACGCTGCCTTCCAGATGCGTGACCAGCTTGCGCCCCGGCCAGGCGGCCAGCACGGCGGGCAGGTCGGCTGCTTCGTGGATGTGCAGGGCAAAGTGTGCGCCCATGCCGGCGCGTAGCACCTTGGGCGAGTACACGTCCACGCAGCCTTTGGACAAATACACATCGCGCACGTTGGCCGCAGCGGCGCAGCGCAGGATGGTGCCCAGGTTGCCGGGGTCCTGCACGTCGTCCAGCATCACGCACGGTGCGCCGGCGGCGGTAGGCTGCGGCGCCGGGCGGCGGCAGACGGTCAGTACTTCGGCCGGGGTGGCCAGCGCGGTGACTTTGGCCAGTACCGGCGTAGCCACCAGCACGGCCAGGCGGCGCTCCAGCCTGGCCAGCAAGGGCAGCAGCTCGCCGTGGTGCTGCGCGCTTTCGTTAACGTAGACGGCATCAATGGTCAGGCCGGCATCGATGGCGGATTGCAGCAGGTGCAAGCCTTCCAGCACGAGCTGGCCGTGTTTGCGGCGCTCGCGCGCATTGCCAAGCAAGCGGCCCAGATGCTTGAGTTCATCGTTGGCCGCCGAGGTGAGGGTTTTCTGGAATGTCATGCTTTACAGGGCTATCTGCGACACCCGCGCTACGGTTTCCTTGAAGCGCTGGTAGGTGTCGTCGTCTATGGGTTTATTGCTGCGGAAGTTATCGACAAAGAACACCCCCGCCAGCGTATGGCCGGTAAACACCGACATGCAGGCAAAGGCGCTATCGCCCAGGTGGCTAAAGAAGGGGTCTTCGTACTTGCGTGCCAGCTGCGCACGGGTGGCCGCAGGCGCGTGGAAGCTTTGCGGCTTGCTGGCCAGCAGGTTAAAGAAGCTGCCCGGCTCCAGTGATACCGCCAGCTTGCGGATCGGGTCGTGGTCGTCCAGCCCTACCTGGTAACGCAGGCGCAGGGTGTGGGTAGGCTGGTCGTAACGCAGGAAGAAAATGCGCTCCAGCTTGAGGTCGTTGGCAAAGTGGCGGATAGACTCGCGCAGCGCCACATCCAGCTGCTCGGCGCTGCTGAGTGTAGACACCGGGTTTTGCTTGACCAGACTGGGGAACGGGCCTTCCCGGTACAGATACGCCCGTGCGCTATAGGTGTAGCCAATGGCGCGCGGGTTGCGGGCGATCTGCAGAATGGACTGCTGTACGACTTTGTGGGCGTCTTCCGGGCTGCAGCCTATCAGCTTGGCGGCGGCTTCTATGCCTACATTCCACTGCGGCCGCCACCAGCCCTGATCCACCCCGTTTGCGGTGGCAATGGCCAGCTTGAGCAGCTGCTTGCGGCGGTTGCCCGGGCCGGTACCCAGGTTGACCAGCAAGCCGCTGGGCAATGGCATTTTCTGGATGAAATGCTCCAGCAGCTTGGGGTATTCGGTCTTGAAAACGTCGGATACCTCCTGCAACAGCGGGCCATGCGGCACGCGGTTGCGGTAAATCAGGTACAGGCAGGCTGGCAGGTTGTACACCAGTGCAGCCAGAAAGCAGTCTTCTACCTTGTAGTCGTCCAGCATGGCCAGCCAGCCCTTGATGGTAAAGGCGGCAATGCGGCTACGCCCCAACCAGTCGCCCAGTGCGTCCAGGACGTCTTCGTCCAGTTTGCCACGGCTGACTTCCAGCACCGGGATATTGCGGTAGCGGGTATTCACCGCCTCCAGCCCCAGCATCATCAGCATCTGCTCTACCGTCGGGGTGGCTTCGCTACGCTGCAAGGCCCTGGATGCGCCCACGACCCGCAGCAGGTCCAGCAGCAGGAAGGGGTCGGACATGGTGAGGTTGGACAGATCGGAAAACGCAATCTGGTCCGGGTGCTGCCCCATCATCTGCCGCACCTTGACTGCAGTGCCAGGCAGGATAGGCCAGCGGTTTTCCGCCAGGGAAGACAACCAGTTAGCTAGTTCCATGCGGGTGTCGCCAGATCAAGAGTTCTTTTTGCAAAATCCCCCCCAGCGGCAGGCGCTGGGCAGGCTCTTCAGTATTGATAGTGAATGTATTACTGACCAGCCAGCTATTTGTGTGGCATTTGTTTAAAAAATACTGCCACACCTTGTCCATCGGCGCCGGGGAAAGAAAAGCGTGAATCACGTTGTACTGCCCCCAGTCTTGCTGCCAGAAATTACCGTAGTACAGCCGGGCGTTGGCCGGGCTACCCGCCAGGCGATGGCGGCAACGGCTCCACAACCAGGGCAGCATGGCGTTTTCTACCCCGGCCACCTCAACATCCGGCCGCAGGCGGGCCAACGCCAGGACGACCCTGCCGTCGCCGCTACCCAGGTCCAGCACACGTGCGCCAGGCGGCAGCCAGGCGGCCAGCGCCTCGGTACTCTCGCGGGATGACAGATACAGCGGCACGCGCTCGGTGATGGCATTGCGTGACACGGCGTAAGTCAGCACAAAGGCCAGCAGGTAAACCCAAGGGGGTAGCGCCAGCCACAATGCGACCAACACCAGCGGGCCGAGCACACCATGCAGCCAGCGTGCCATGCCACGCTGGCGCAGCAGGCTGGCCAGCAGCAGCGCCGCGGCAGCTTGCAGCCCACTCCACAACACCGGCTGTGCCAGCGGCGCCACAAAGTAGAACACCAGCAGCGCTGCCGATAGCTGAATCAGCAGCGCCCGCAGCAGGGCTGCCAGCATCAGTGCCCGCCAGCCGGCGCAGCCGGTGCAACGGCGGCCGCGGCCTCTTTCGGGCTGCTGACCGTGGCGTTGCTCAGGTCGGCGTCGCTAGAGATCAGCCCGTCGCCACGGATACGTGCTTCTGCATCCTTGTTCAGGATCACGATGGCGATACGACGGTTTTCCGGGCTAAACACGTTTTGCTTGTTCAGCGGATCGGCCGGGCCCAGGCCCACAACGCGCAGCACTTTTTCGTCCAGCATGCCGCCGGCAATCATCTCGCGCCGCGCGGCATTGGCCCGGTCGGCGGAAAGCTCCCAGTTGGTGTAACCGGCATCACTGCCGGAAAAGCGGTTGGCGTCGGTATGGCCGGAAATACTGATGCGGCTGTCGATGTCGTTGAGCTCGCGGCCGATGGACTGCAGGATTTCACGGGTATGGCCCAGTGGGGAAAAACCACCGGACTGGAACATGGGGCGGTTCTGCTCGTCGATGATCATGATGCGCAGGCCATCCGGCGTCATTTCCATCTTGACCTGGTTCTTGAACTGTTTCAGCGCCTCGCTCTTGGCCATGCTGTCTTCCAGCTTGTCCTGCAGGCGTTTTTGCAGCTTGTTCAGTTTTTGGGCTTCTTCTTCGGCCTTGGCCGGGTCCGGATTACCCTTCTTTACCAGGCCGGCAGATTTGGTCAGGTCGGTACCGCCACCCTTGATCACCGAGGTAGAGGCACCCGCCCCTTCACCACCTTGCAAGGCAGTTTTCAGGGGCGATTTGAAATAGTCGGAGATACCGCTGAGGGTGCCTTGCGAGGTGGAGCCCAGCAGCCACATCAGCAGAAAGAACGCCATCATGGCGGTAACAAAGTCGGCGTAGGCAATTTTCCACGCCCCGCCATGGTGGCCGTGGCCACCTTTTTTGATCTTTTTGACGACTATGGGGCGTTGTGATTCGTCAGCCATGCTTGCAGCCCTTGTTATCGCGGGTAAACGGCGGGCGCGGCGCTGGCCGGCATGCCCGTCGGTATGGTTAAACAGTGCCGCCACTTACGGCGTGCGGCCAACCCTTATCTTACTACATGACTTGCAGCTGCTGTGTTGCCTTGCTGCTGCCACACGGCATGCGCGTCGCGGCAACACGGCAAAAAACCCGCCGCGGCGGGTTTTTTGCTAAGCGTTGGCGGCTCAGGCCAAGCCTTTTTCTTTCAACTGGCGCTCGAACTCGGCCATGCAACGCGCGGCCGTGTCGATCATCTGGTCTACCTCGGCCTTGCTAATCACCAGCGGCGGTGCAGACACGATATGGTCGCCGCAGGCACGCATGATCAGGTTGTTGGCAAAGAAGATGTCACGGCACATCAGGCCGATCTCGCCCCAGTTGTCGAACAGCTCGCGGGTGGCTTTGTTTTTCACCAGGGTAAACGCCTGGATCAGGCCCACACCGCGGATGTCGTCAACGTGCTCGAACTGGCTGAAGGTTTCGCGCCAGCGTTTTTGCATGTAGGGGCCGATGTCTTCTTTTACGCGTTGGACAATGCCTTCGTCACGCAGGGCTTTCACGTTGGCGTGCGCCACGGCGGCGGCCACCGGGTGGCCGCTATAGGTAAAGCCGTGGTTGAAGTCGCCACCGGCGGCCAGGGTGCTGGCCACTTCGTCGTTGACGAATACCGCGCCGATAGGCAGGTAGCCGGACGACAGGCCCTTGGCGGTGGTGAAGATGTCCGGCTGGAAGCCGAAATGCGTCTGGCCAAACCATTCGCCGGTACGGCCAAAGCCGCAGATGACTTCGTCGGCCACCAGCAGAATGTCGTACTGGCGGCAGATGCGCTGTACTTCCGGCCAGTAGGTGGACGGCGGCACGATCACGCCGCCGGCACCCTGGATAGGCTCGCCCACGAAGGCGGCAATCTTGTCGGCACCGACTTCCAGGATTTTTTCCTCGATCCAGCGTGCAGCGGCTACACCAAACTCTTCCTGCGTCATGTCTTTGCCGTGCTTGTAGTACCAAGGCTGTTCTACGTGCACGATGCCGGGAATCGGCAGGTCGCCCTGCTCGTGCATATAGCTCATGCCGCCCAGGCTGGCGCCACCGATGGTGGAGCCGTGGTAGCCGTTCCAGCGGCCGATCAGGGTTTTCTTCTCTGGCTTGCCTTTTACGTCCCAGTAGCGGCGCACCATACGGATCATGGTATCGACCGATTCGGAGCCGGAGTTGGTATAGAACACGTGGTCGAAGCCCTGCGGCGCCACTTCAGCCAGCAGGTGCGACAGCTCTACCACCGCCGGGTGGGAGGTCTTGAAGAAGGTGTTGTAGTAGGCCAGCTCGTCCATCTGGCGCTTGGCCACGTCGGACAGGTCTTTGCGGCCGTAACCGATATTGACGCACCACAGGCCGGCCATGCCGTCCATGATCTGGTTGCCCTCGCTATCCCACAGGTAAATGCCGTCCGCACGGGTAATCATGCGCACGCCCTGCTCGTTCAGCGAAGCGGTATCGGTAAAGGGGTGCAGGTGGTGAGCGGCATCCATCTCGCGCCAGGCTGCGGTGTTACGTTGCTGCGTCATTTCTACTCTCCGGTAAACACCGCCTGCGGGCCAGGGTTGGCCGCAGGCGGCAGCGTATTGTCGTTGTCGTTATGTTGTTACACGTGCAGCAGCAGGAATTTGCGTTCCCACGGGCTGATCACGCGGAAGTACTCGGAGAATTCCTTCTCTTTCATACCCACATACATCTTCACAAAGCGCGGGCCCAGGATCTCGGCGATATCGGTGCAGTTCTTCAGACGCACCAGCGCTTCTTCAGTACCGTGCGGGAACTGGAACGGCAGCTCGTAGGCGTCGCTGGACAGCGGGTCGCGCGGCTTGATCTTGTTCACCATGCCCAGGTAGCCGCAGGCCAGGGTCGCGGCCATGGCGATGTACGGGTTCACGTCCACGCCCGGTACGCGGTTTTCCACGCGGCGTGCAGCGGGCGAGGAATGCGGTACGCGCAGACCCACGGTGCGGTTGTCGTAGCCCCATTCCACGTTGGTTGGCGCGGCGGTGTAGCGCGACAGGCGGCGGTAGCTGTTTACGTACGGGGCAAAGAACGGCATGCATTCCGGCAGGTAGTGCTGCAGGCCGCCGATGAAGTGCAGGAAGTCGTCGGAAGTGCTGCCATCCGGGTTGCTGAAAATGTTCTTGCCGGTTTCGATGCTGGCCACGCTCTGGTGGATGTGCATCGCGCTGCCCGGCTCGCCTTCCATGGGCTTGGCCATGAAGGTGGCGTACATGTTATGGCGGAAGGCGGCTTCGCGCACTGTCCGCTTGAACAGGAATACCTGGTCGCACAGGTCCAGCGCATTGCCGTGCAGGAAGTTGATCTCCATCTGCGCGGTGCCGATTTCGTGAATCAGCGTGTCCACTTCCAGGTTCTGGGCGTGGCAGTAGTCATAAATGTCTTCGAACAGCGGGTCGAACTCGTTTACCGCATCGATGGCGTAGGAGCGGCGGCCGAATTCGGCGCGGCCGGTACGGCCGATAGGCGGTGCCAGCGGGATGTCCGGGTCCGGGTTGGGCGACAGCAGGTAGAACTCCATCTCCGGGGCCACCACCGGTGCCCAGCCCTTGTCTTCGTACATCTTCAGTACGCGGCGCAGTACGTTACGCGGTGCCACTTCTACCGGCTGGCCATCGGCGCGGAAGGCGTCGTAGATCAGCTGGGCAGTAGGGTCGGTAGCCCACGGTACGTAGCGCAGGGTGTTCGGGTCGGGCAGCAGGACCATGTCCGGGTCGGTCAGATCCAGCATGCTGTCGTCGGGGTAATCGCCGGTAACGGTCTGGATCAGTACCGCTTCGGGCAGGCGCATTTCCGACTCGGAAACGAACTTGTCTTTCGGAACAATCTTGCCGCGTGCCACGCCGGTCATATCCGGCACAATGCACTCCATCTCGGTAATACGGTGCTCGCGCAGCCATTCAAACATTTGGTGACTCATGATGCATTTCCTCTATTTTCCGGTCTGTGCCGGAAGGGTTTGCCGAGTACACGTCTATTGGTTTCGACGCATACGGCGCTCTCGGCAAGCGTCGCCGAAAGCCTTGAAAATCGCTTGTGAAACCTTGTTGTCCCAGTATTTCCATTCCGGGTGCCACTGTACGGCGTAGGCGAAACCGGGGGCCTTGTCAAAGCGGTAGGCTTCTACCAGGCCGTCCTCGGCCAGCGCTTCGGCCACCAGGCCATCGGCCAGGCGCTTGATGCCTTGCTGGTGAATGGAGTTCACCTGCACGCTGTCACAGCCCAGCCAGCCTTGCAGCCAGCTACCTGCGGCCAACCTTACCGGGTGCGCCGGGCCGTACATGTGATCCAGATCTTGCGTATCCGGCTCGCGGTGGTCATTCAGCCCCGGCACTTCCTGTACGTGCTGGTGCAGCTCGCCGCCCATCACCACGTTGATTTCCTGAAAACCGCGGCAGATGCCCAGCAGCGGCACGCCTTCTTTGACCAGCATGTCGATCAGCGGCAGCGTGGTGGCGTCGCGCGCCTTGTCGTGCAGCGTGCCCTCACGGCTGGGCTCGCCCTGGTAATGGTGCGGCTCCACATTGGATGGCGAGCCCGGCAGCAAAATGCCGTCCACCAGGTCCACAATGGCGCGCAGCTGGCTGGTATCGCCCAGCGAAGGGATAAGGATAGCCACGCCGCCGGCTCCGCCCACCGCGGCGGTGATGTACTTTTCACCTACCGCGTGAAACGGAAACAAGCCGATCTGCTTGACGTCGCACGGTATCCCGATAATGGGTTGCAACATGATGTCCTCGTTTGTCAGTGCGCTGCGCGGGCGGCTACCAGCGGCTCGACATAGTCGTAGCCCAGGGCCTGCGCCACCGCAGCGTGGGTTACCTTGCCACGGCACACATTCAGGCCATGACGCAGGTGTTCGTTATCCGCTATCGCCTGCACCCAGCCCTGGCCGGCCAGCGCCAGCGCGTACGGCAGGGTGGCGTTGGTCAGCGCCATGGTGGAAGTGCGCGCCACCCCGCCCGGCATATTGGCCACGCAGTAGTGCACGATGCCATCCACAATATAGGTGGGGTCCTGGTGCGTGGTGGCACGGCTGGTTTCAAAACAGCCGCCCTGGTCAATGGCCACATCCACCAGTACCGCACCCGGCTTCAGGTGCTTGAGCATGGCGCGGCTCACCAGCTTGGGTGCCGCCGCGCCAGGGATCAGCACCGCGCCGACAATCATGTCTGCTTCACGGATGCTGTCTTCGATGTTGGCCGCATTGGACATCAGCGTCTTGATACGGCCGCCAAACACCATGTCTATCTCTTTCAGGCGTGCCAGCGATTTATCCAGAATGGTGACATCCGCCCCCAGCCCCATCGCCATACGCGCGGCATTCAAGCCCACCACGCCGCCACCGATCACCACCACGCGGGCCGGTGCCACACCGGGCACGCCGCCCAGCAGCACGCCACGGCCGCCTTGGGCTTTTTCCAGCGCGTGCGCACCGGCCTGGATAGCCATGCGCCCTGCCACCTCGGACATCGGTGCCAGCAGCGGCAAACCACCACGCTCGTCCGTCACCGTTTCGTAGGCGATGGCCACGGCGCCGGATTCCACCAGTAGCCGGGTTTGCTCCGGGTCCGGCGCCAGGTGCAAGTAGGTAAACAGCAGCTGCCCCGGGCGTAACATGCGACACTCCACCGGCTGTGGCTCTTTTACCTTGATGATCATCTCGGCTTGGGCAAACACCTCGTCTGCGCGGGCGGCAATGCCGGCACCTGCCTGCAGGTAGTGTTCGTCAGTAAAACCTATTGCCAGGCCAGCCTGGCTTTGCACAATCACCTTGTGGCCGGCGGCCACCAACTCACGCACACCGGAGGGGGTAAGGCCCACGCGGTACTCATGATTTTTGATCTCCTTCGGAACGCCGATTAACATAGCTGACTCCTTTGGTGGTGTCGTGAATATTTAGCAGCACTTGTTTAAAAAAATCTACAACATGCTTGCAGTCACACACTGATTTTGACTATAACTTGCACACCTTGCAAAGAAATTTCGATTTTGCAGCGCAGCAGTGCAGTAAAAAGTGGTCAAAATCCTTATCATCGAACGTCTAAAATTATTAACATTTGGATTGGACAGGAACATATGGATGTTGGTGCACGACTCAGGATGGTTCGCGAACGCATGGGGCTTTCCCAGCGCGAACTGGCCAAACGGGCTGGGGTGACAAACGGCACGATCTCGCTGATCGAACAAAACCGTGTCAGCCCTTCCATCAGCTCGCTGCGCAAGGTACTGGAAGGCATGCCAATGACCTTGTCGGATTTTTTCACCTTCGACACCGAGCCACAACAAGCGCATGTATTTTACACCAGCGACGAATTACCCAACCTGGGTAATGACCAGATCCAGTTGCTGCTGGTGGGCACAGCGCACGAGCGGCGTGACATTGCCATCCTGCGCGAGGTTTACCAGCCAGGCGCCGATACCGGCCCGGACATGCTGGTACACGAAGGCCAGGAAGGCGGCGTGGTATTGAAGGGGGAAGTAGAAATCACCGTGGGCAGCGACGTACGAGTACTGGGCCCGGGCGATGCCTACTATTTCGACAGCAAGCAGCCACACCGTTTTCGTAACGTTGGCAACGACACCTGTGAGATTGTGAGCGCAAGCTCCCCGCCAACGTTCTAAATCGCCTCCCAAGCGGGGCGAACCCGACACTACAGAGGAGAAACACCATGGCTCGCACCCATGCAGAATGGAAAGCCCTTTCCGGCCAGATCACCATCGAAGGCCGCGCCTTCGTGGATGGCCAGTACGTCACCGCTGCTGACGGGCGCACCTTCGACTGCATCAACCCCGCTACCGGCGACAAGCTCGCCACCATCAGCTGGGCTGGCACCGCCGAAGTGGAGCAAGCTGTTGCCGCAGCACGGCGCGTATTTGAAAGTGGCAAATGGTCCGGGCTGGCACCGCTGGCACGCGGCCGCATTCTGAAACGCTTTGCCGCACTGATCCGCCAGCATGGCGACGAACTGGCCCTGCTGGAAACGCTGGACGCCGGCAAACCCATCGGCGACACCACCACCGTGGACGTGCCCGGAGCTGCTTATTGCGTGGAATGGTTTGCCGAAGCGATCGACAAGATCGGCGGCGAAATCGCCCCGGTCGACCCCAAGTTGGTGGGCCTGGTGTCGCGCGAAGCCATTGGCGTGGTAGCCGCCGTGGTGCCGTGGAACTTCCCTATCCTGATGGCCAGCTGGAAATTCGGCCCGGCGCTGGCGGCCGGTAACGCGGTCATCCTGAAGCCGTCGGAAAAATCCCCGCTTACCGCCATCAAGCTGGCCGCACTGGCCAAAGAAGCCGGCATGCCGGATGGCGTGTTCCAGGTACTGCCTGGCGCTGGCGACGTGGGCCAGGCGCTGGCACAGCATATGGACATCGACTGCATTGCCTTTACCGGCTCCACCGGCGTGGGCAAGCTGATTGCCAGCTACGCCGCGCAGTCCAACCTCAAGCGCGCCTGGCTGGAGCTGGGCGGCAAATCGCCCAATATCGTGCTGGCCGACTGCCCGGACATCGCCCGTGCTGCGCGCACTGCTGCAGGCGCCATTTTCTACAATATGGGCGAAATGTGTACCGCCGGCTCGCGCCTGCTGCTGCACAAAGACATCAAGGACGCCTTCCTGGTCGAGTTCAAGAAAGCCGCTGCGGCCTACCAGCCGGCCGACCCACTGGACCCGGCCACCAGCATGGGCGCCATTGTGGACCGCATCCAGTACGACAAGGTGCTGGGCTACATCGCCAAGGCGCGCGAGGAAAACTGCGAGCTGGTCTGCGGCGGCAACGCCACCCGCACCGACGAAGGCCTGTTCATCGAGCCCACCGCTTTTGTGTGCCCGCGCCCGGACATGACCATCTGCCGCGAAGAAATCTTTGGCCCGGTACTGTCCATCATCACCTTCAGTGACGTGGAAGAAGCCATCCGCATTGCCAACGATACCGAATACGGCCTGGCCGCAGCGGTGTGGACCAGCAATGTCAGCACCGCGCACCAGGTATCGCGCCGCCTGCGCGCCGGCACCGTGTGGGTGAACTGCTACGACGAAGGCGGCGATATGAACTTCCCGTTTGGCGGCTTCAAACAGTCCGGCAATGGCCGCGACAAGTCGCTGCACGCGCTGGAAAAATACACCGAGCTGAAATCCACGCTGATCAAGCTGTAAACCTGCCCCAACCCATGCCAAGCCTGCCGCGTGCAGGCTTTTTCTTTTGCAGCCTGCGCGGGCACCAGGCCCTGCCATGGCGCAGACAAAATGTCGCAATCGTGTACGGGAGGGACAGAAAGTCGCACCAGCAGCGTAAGATAAAGCCTGCCTGCGCCGACTGATACGCAGCCCGGCCACGCCAGCGCAGGCTGCGGCCAACCTTGCCCCCCGCAACCGGCCCTGGCAGGCCATTTGCTTAAAACCTGTTTTACCCAGCACTTACCCACGGGAATGCCCCATGTTGTCAGACCGCTTCGGCCGCACCATCGATTACCTTCGCCTGTCGGTTACCGACCGCTGCGACCTGCGCTGCAGCTACTGCATCCCCAAAGGCTTCAAAGGCTTTGAAGAGCCGGCCAACTGGCTGACCTTCGACGAAATCGGCCGCGTGGTGGCCGCCTTTGCCCGCCTGGGCACCCGCCGCTTCCGCCTGACCGGCGGCGAGCCACTGCTACGACGCAACCTGCCCACCCTGGCTGCCAGCCTGGCCGCCCTGCCCGGCGTGGAAGACCTGTCGCTGTCCACCAACGCCACCCAGCTGGCCGAACACGCTCACGCCCTGCACCGTGCCGGGGTAAGCCGCCTGAACGTGAGCCTGGATTCGCTGCGCGAAGACTGCGTCCACGACATTACCGGCAGCCACAGCTTGCCCAAGGTGCTGGATGGCCTGCGCGCTGCACGCGACGCCGGCTTCACGCGCATCAAGATCAATATGGTGCCCATGGCCGGCATCAACGAAGCCGACATCGAGCCGATGGTAGCGTTCTGCATCGAAAACGGCCTGATCCTGCGCCTGATCGAAGCCATGCCCATGGGCAGCACCGGCCAGCAGACGCGCGGGCTAAACCTGCAGCACACCCTGGCACAGCTGCAACAGCGCTTTGATCTGCGGCCAACCTGCAAAACCCTGGGCGGCGGCCCCGCCCGCTACTGGGAAAGCGCCGACGGCGGCTTTACCCTGGGGCTGATTACCCCCATGTCGCAGCATTTTTGCGCCACCTGTAACCGCGTGCGGCTATCGGTAGACGGCACGCTGTACATGTGTCTTGGGCAGGAAGAGCGCTTTGCACTGCGCCCCTTGCTGCGCGCCGGCTGCAGCGACGCCGAGCTGGAAGCCGCCATCCGCGCCGCCATCGAGCTGAAGCCCGAAAAGCACGAATTCACCGAACAACCGCAGCGCGTGGTTCGCTTCATGTCGATGACTGGCGGCTAAACAGCCCTGCTCGCCTTCCTTTGCGCGTTGCCGATACGTTTTCCCCGGCAAGATCAAGATATACCGCATGCCATAACCGGCTCATTTGCTACCGCCACCCTGCACCCCGGCAGGGCAGCGCATTTCCCACGCCCAAAGCCCAAGATTAAACAAATAAGCCACAAAATCACTTGGCATTTTTAATGCCATTAATATTAAAATATGCCCAAGGCAAATTTATAGGCATAAGCATGGCAATGCCGTGCGTGCCCAATTCTGGCCTGACCTCTTTCATCGCAACCCCCAAGAGAAGCACTCGTTATGAAACGCCTCGCCATCCTAGCCGCCGCGCTATCGCTCACCGCCTGCGGAACGACCAATAACTATCTGGCAGAAAAGACCAAAACGGTCGAGTACTACCGTATCTTCGATATCAAGACCACCGCCTCCAAGCAAAGCATCATCAAGGCCGCCAGTGACGGCCTGGGTCGCAACGTCAACAACGCGCAAGAAGCGACGCCCATCCCGAAGTCGGCAACCCCACCTGACACCCCGGGCCGCTTTAGCATCAAGAACCCGTTCGAGGGCTCATCGCTGGCCATGCTGGCTGGCGGCGCAGGTTCTCTGGGCTTGCAAGTTGCCACCTGCGATGGCGCCGCCTGGACAGCCAAAGCCCTGCGCAACATCGAAGGGAGTGACCGGCTCAACCTGACGGTTTGCCTGTTCCCGTACAAAGACGGGTATCACTTGAACATGTACGCTGTGTTTGTGAAAAGCGAAGGTGGCCTGCTGCAACTGGGCAGGGATGCGGCCAACGCTATAGCTGGCTCACCAGAAGAATGGACCGAGCGCACACTCAACGACGTAGTCAGCAGCATCAACACCAAAGTAAAAGCCAATATCGAGCTGCTGGAAGCCCAGCCAGAGGTTGAAGGCAAACCGTGGCTGAACGGTGCCGCCAAGTAAAACACCACACCGCTACCGGCATGCGCCAGACAGCTGGCCATGCCGGTAGCGCAGCCGCCTGATGCGGCAGCACGCAAGCCGCCAACCTGCGTACCGGGCACCAAACCAAGCGGTGGCGCCAGCGTGCTGGCGCTCCTGGATGTACCCGCATTAAATAGGTACCCGGGTCAAAGCACCATTACCGCCAGGCATGGCAACACGGCCGGCATCATCCAATCGGCAGCGACGGGGAGCATGAGGGGTAGCGCATGGCTTGGCGGAATAAATCATTCCATGAAAGAATGAAAATCATAAAAATGATTCATTTCACGAATGCTCAAGGCGTCCCTATACTGCAATTACTCTCTGTGTTGTGTTGTGGCTCACAAGCGCAATGCCCTGAATTTCCTGCCCCGCCCGGCCAGACCGGTAGCGTGGCAAGCCGAATGGGCACCCTTGATATGAGCATTGCGCCGGCTATATGCCGGCCATTTTTTTGCCTGCTCGCCGCACAACACAGCCGCCAGGCCGTACGGCCAACCCTAGCCAGCCCTGCCCATCACCGCCTCCAACCGCGCTAACGCGGCTGCGTCGTTGGCATTGGCAAACCCCGCCTCATCAAACACCACCTCCACCACCTGCAAGCCTGCCAGCCAGCCGCGGATGCTGCGCCCGCCCGCCGCCAGATACGCTGGCAAGCCCGCCAGCGCCGCCACACGCAGCAGCAGGCATGCCGGCTGCGGGCCTTGTGTTGTCACCGGCATCGCTGCATCAGCCTCGCCCAGCGCCGCAGCCAAGCGATGAACCAGATCCGCTGGCAACAGCGGGGTATCGCACGGTGCCGTCTGCAGCAGCGTGACATGGGGCGGCAAGTTAGCAGCCGCAGTAGCCAGCGCCGCCAGCGGCCCCATACCCTGCCAAAGCGCTGCGTCCGGCCACACCGGGTGGCCATGCGCGGCGTAATCGGCCAGGTGACGGTTGGCGCTGATGGCCAGCCAAGCCACCTGCGGCTGCAACCCCTGCAACACGTGCTGGTACAAAGGTTGGCCGCACAACGGCTGCATGCCTTTGTCTACCCCGCCCATGCGACGGCCTTCGCCCCCCGCCAACAGCAAGGCACCAATCATGGCTGCACCGTCGGTGGCCAGGCCAGCTCGCGCTGGCTGACAAACTGGCGCTCACTGCCATCTATCGGGTCGGTAAAGGCAATGCTGCGCGCCAACAGTGCCAGCGGCTGGCTGAAATCGTCGGGGGCTTTGTCGTGGCGGAATACCGGGTACCACGGGTCGTGGGCGATGCCGATGCCCAACGCGGCCAGATGGGCGCGCAGCTGGTGCTTTTTGCCGCTGGCGGGCTGCAGGCGGTAGCGCGCCCAGTCGCCACGTTGCGCCAGCAGGCTGATGGTGGTTTCGCTATTGGGCTCGCCGGCCACCTCCTGCATGACAAACTCGCCCGGCACCTCGGCCAGGCGGCTACGGTGCCGCAGCGGCAATGGCAGATCTGGCCGCCACGGGGCAATGGCTTCGTATTCTTTTTGCACGCTGCGCTGTTCGAACAGACGCTGGTAAGCACCACGGCTGGCCGCGTCCACACAGAACACCATCACGCCGGCGGTTTCACGGTCCAGCCGGTGAATGGGCGATACCTGTGCCAGGCCGGGCTGGCTGCGCAGGCGCGCCAGCACGGTTTCACGCACGTGCCGCCCGCCGGGCACGCAGGCCAGAAAATGCGGCTTGTCTACCACCAGCAAGCGTTCGTCACGGTGCAGGATGGCGATGTCGAACGGCACCGGCACCTCGTGCGCCACCTCGCGAAAATACCAGATGCGCACACCTGGCCGGTACGCCGCGCCGGGTGCCAGCGGCTGGCCGGCATCATCCCACACCTGGCCTGCGGCCAACCTGTGCGCCCAGGCGTCGGCCACATGGGCAAAACGCTGGCATAGAAAAGCCAGCAAGTCGGGCCAATGGCCCTGTGGCAGCACCAGGCAGCTGGCAGCAACGCCGTGGCGCGGCGGGACGGGAGAGATGGCAGTGGACATAGTCATGAAAAGTAGCGCGGCCTTCGCGATAAATAGCCGCAGAGCCGGCATTTTACCGGATAATGCAGGCTTCCCACGCAACAGGCCTACGCCACCCATGAAATCTGCCGCTCTGACCGACCAAGACTACCAGCGCCTGTCCGACACCCTGGCCCGCTTCGCCCCGCAAGGCGCCATGAGCCTGGAAAAACTGGACGGCTTTTTTGCCGCCCTGCTATGTGGCCCGGAACAGATCAAGCCGGTGGACTGCCTGCCGGCCATCATGGGCGCAGCCTTCGACGACGACGACGCGTTCAATACCGCCAAAGCCATGGATCAGTTTGTGCGCCTGCTGTCCGGCCACTGGCTGGACATCGCCCATACCCTGCAGCGTGGCCAGGCCTTTCAGCCGTGGCTGGACGAGGACGAACACGGCCAGGTCCACGGCAATGTGTGGGCGGAAGGCTTTAGCGAAGGCATGCAGCTGATGCACCAAGACTGGGGCCTGCTGTTTGATGATGCCGACGCCGCCCCGGCGCTGGCCCCCATCATGGCACTGGCGTTCGAGCACCACCCCGACCCGGAAATGCGCCCCTTCCTGCATGGCGCCAGCGCCGAGCAGCGTGAAGCCTGGCTGGCCAGCATCTCCGACTCGGTCGCCAGCATCTACGCCTTTTTTGCCCAGCTACGCGCCGAGATGGCGGCCGCCGAAGCCGCCGAGGAAAACGAGTAAGCCATGAGCCAGGCCGCCCTGTTCTGGAACCCGCGCTTTGCCGGCGAGCAATACGTCTACGGCAACGCCCCCAACGACTTTCTGAAAGAGCAAGCGCCCAGGTTGGCCGCAGGCAGCCGGGTGTTGAGCCTGGGGGAAGGCGAAGGGCGCAATGCCGTGTATCTGGCGGCACTGGGGCACCAGCTTACCGCTGTAGACGCCGCCCATACCGGCCTGATCAAGCTACTGCAGCGCGCAGCCCAGCAAAACCTCAGCATCACTGCCACGCTGGCCGACCTGGCCGACTACCCCATCGCGCCCGGTAGCTGGGACGCCATTGTTTCCATCTTTTGCCACCTGCCTTCCACCCTGCGTCGGCAGGTACTGGCCGGCTGCGTAGCCGGGCTGGTACCCGGCGGCCTGCTTATCCTGGAAGGCTACACCCCGCGCCAGCTAGGCTTTGGCACCGGCGGCCCCAAAGATACCGACCTGCTGCTGGAGCCCGATACCCTGCACCAGGAGCTGGCCGGGCTGGAGCTGCTGCACTTTGCCGAAGTACAGCGCGAAGTGATAGAGGGCAGCCTGCATACCGGCATGGCCGCTGTATTGCAGATTGTCGCGCGCAAACCTGGCCGCGCTATCGCCTGAGCCCCTATCGCAACGACAACGCCCTGCCCGGCATCGCCAGGCAGGGCGTTTTGTCGACCGCCTGCTGCTACTGCTCTGCGGCCTGATGGCGGGCCAGCAAGGCATCCAGCTGCCCGCTACGCTCCATCAGCTCCAGCTGCCGGTCTACTTGCCGCAACAACGCCTCGGCCTCCGGATACGCCCGCGACACCATGAAATGCAGCGGCACCGGCACCAGGCCGGGCAGCAGCCTGGCCTGCAAACGCCCGCCGTCTTCGCCCAGCAAGCCCAGCCACTGCAGGCTGCGCCCCACTTCGGCATACTCGGCAAAACCGCGACAGCGGCCAGCTTGCAGCTTTTTCATCACCAGCAGGTAGCTGGACGAGCCTTCATCCACATCTCCCGGTTTCAGGCCAAAAGGCGCGTAGTTAAAGCCGATCAACCCGCACAAGGGCAAGCTTGGCGCTGCGCCGGGCCACAAAAACAATGCCGGGCGCAAATGCAGGTAGCGGCGGCTAAACAAAAACAACCGTGCACGCTCGGCAGAAAATGTCGCCCCCATCACCACCTGCACCTGTCGCCCCTGCTCGGCCAGGCTCAGGCAACGGCGGAACGGCAACAACACAAATTCCGGGCGAAACGCACTGCTACTCAACACTGCGTGCAGTACGTCCGGCGAATACCCCAGCACCGGGCGCGCGTTATTGTGCTGCGGCGGGCCAAAATAAGACGAGGGCGGCCAGCCATTGTCGCCACCACAGGCCACAATACCTGTGGCAGCGGCCACCTTGGCAGCCATCAGGCAGAACATAAAGAAAAACAGCCTCGCCATAATTTCCTTTCTATCGAGACTGGCAGACTAACAGCGCAGGGGTACGGCAACAAGCACTGGCCCGCACCGCCGCCACAACACGCACCATTTCTATAAACCGATATAAAAACAACACCCTGCCCGCTACGGCAAAAAGAGGCTTGCCTTTGTTTTTGAATACGTACAAAATCAGAAGCAAGGAGATCACACACATGACACAAGGTGGAAAACGCGAAGGCGCAGGCCGCAAATCACGCTTTGGTGGCGACAAAACCATCGCCATGCGCGTGCCCGAGCCGCTCAAACCGGTGCTGGAAGGCTGGCTGGACGAATACCGCAGCCTGCGCAGCTTGCGTGGCAACAGCGCCGGCGACATCGCCCTGCTGGGCGAAGCCCTGAAAAACATGTCGCTGCCCCTGTTTGCCAGCCGTGTGCCTGCAGGCTCGCCCGTCGCCGCCGACGACCTGAAAGAAGCCGATATCGACCTGAACCAGCACCTGGTGCGCAAACCTGCATCCACCTTTCTGGTCACCGTCAAAGGCGACTCCATGATCAACGCCGGCATACACGACGGCGACCTGCTGGTTGTCGACCGCTCGCTGGAGCCACGTAACGGCAAGGTAGTGGTGGCCGTGATCAACGACGAGCTTACCGTCAAGCGCCTGGAACGCTCGGCCGGCCGCATCCGCCTGCTGCCGGAAAACCCTGATTTCAAACCGATAGAAGTACCCGAAGACGCCAGTTTCTTCGTGTGGGGCGTCGTCACCAATGTCATTCACGCAGTGGACTGAACAAGGAGCGCAGCATGAACAAGCATAACGACCCGGTAAAAATGATGTTCCGCGACTGGAAGCGCCTGCCACGTGCCTTTCGCGCGGTGATAGAAGGCCAGCCGCAGGTGCTGCTTACCCGCACCGGCCGCAGCTACTACGCCCCGGTAGAGTTTGTCGGCTAAGCGCGCCGCCCGCCCTTTGCAGCCAGGCGGGCAAACCACCAGCCAGCCCACGGGCAAAACACCCGCTGCCGACAAACTGCCGGCAGCATGATATACCCGCAAGGCAGCAAAATACTGCCAACGCAGCCTGCCCACTTCAGGCGTTACCGCTACCCCCGTACAACAAGGCGCTGCGCCACTGCGCAGCCCTGGCTACCGTGTCAACCCACCCCGGCCATGCCGGGGCCATGACAGGCCCGAGTTGGCCGCCCCCGGCCCCTGCCACACCGGCAGGGGCTTTGCTTTGGCCGGTGTCTTGCTACGCTCCGCTCAGGCGGTGCCCTGCCTGGCGGTAAACTCTGGCGCCAGCAACGAAAACTGCAGCAGATCGTGGTATTGCCCCAGCCAGAAACCTGCATCGCGCAGCCGGCCTTCTTCTACAAAACCCAGCTTGCGCGCCAGCTTCAGCGACGCCGCATTGTCCGGGTGGATGCAGGCATCAATGCGGTGCAGCTGCATCTGGTCAAACCCCCAGCCCAGCACCGCCTGCAGCGCCTCCTGCATATAGCCCTGCCCCCACGCCGTACGCCCCAGCTCGTAGCCCAGCGTGGCGCGCCGCCAGCCCCGATTCCAGGCAAACAGCCCGCAGGTACCCAGCAGCGGCCCACCCTCACGCCGCGCAATGCCCCAGCGCGTACCCGGGTTGGGCAACTGCCGCCAGCCCTGCCATACCGCCACAATCTGCGCCATCTGCTCTTCGTCCTGCACCGGGTCAGTACCGAACCAGCGCATGGCGTCGGCGTCGGCAAATACCGGCAGCAGTGCCGGCACATCTTCCGGGCCTATCTGCCGCAGCAGCAACCGGGGGGAGTACAACAAGGGAAAGGTATCGGGCATGGTCATCTCTGCATGGAAAGGTTGGCCGCACAGGCAGGGGGGCCAGTTTACCTGATGACCCAATGATATGAGCATGCCCAATCGGGCTACCTCAGCCCCAGCTCAAACGGGCGCAGGCAGGCACGGCAACCAACCAGCCAGAACGCATGAAAAAAGCCACCCGAAGGTGGCTTGGTCTGCAGGGCGCTTAGCGCGGGCGATAACCTACCAACGCGTAGTACAGGATGAACACATAGCACAGCAGCGGCACGCCAAAGGAGGACAGCAGGCTGATGTTGTCTGCCACGCTGGCTTGCAGCAGCGGCAAGACCGCGCCACCCACAATGGCCATGCACAACACGCCAGAGCCCGCGCCGGTGAGCTTGCCCAGGCCCGCCAGTGCCAGCGAGAAAATAGTGGGGAACATGATGGAGTTGCACAAGCCCACGGCCAGCAAACTCCACATGGCCACTTTGCCACCGGCCAGCATGGCTACGGCAATCAGCAGCACCGACACCAGCGCGTTGAACGCCAGCACCTTGCTAGCGGCAATACGGCGCATCAGCGCACTACCCACAAAGCGGCCAACCATGGCGCAACCCCAGTACAGCGACAGCAGCTTGCCTGCATCGGCCTGGCTCAGGCCACCTACGTCGGGCTGCTCCATCAAGCTCACCAGAAAGCTGCCAATACCGACTTCAGCGCCCACGTACACAAAAATCCCGACCGCACCCAGCACCAGGTGGCGGTGCTGCCAGACGCTACCGGCCGCCTGGCTGTCCTGTGCGGCATCATCCTGGATGACCGGCAGACGCAGCATGGCAAACACCGCGGCAATGGCAAACAGCGCGGCCGCCAGCATCAGGTAAGGGCCTTGCACCGAAGCGGCTTCGGCCAGTGCTTTTTCCTGCGCCGAGACACCGGTCACGTGCTGTGTACCGGCCAGAATCAGCACTGCGCCCAGCAGCGGCGCCACTGTGGTGCCCAGCGAGTTGAAGGCCTGCGTCAGGTTCAGGCGGCTGGAGGCAGTGGCTACCGGGCCCAGACGTGTAACGTAAGGGTTGGCCGCCACCTGCAAGATGGTAATGCCGCTAGCCAGGACAAACAGCGCCCCCAGAAACGCCGGGTAGGACAGGGTCGCCGCTGCAGGATAGAACAGCAGGCAGCCTACACCGGCAATACCCAGACCCGCCACGATGCCACGCTGGTAGCCCAGGCCATGCACCAGGCGGCCGGCAGGCAAGGACACCACAAAATAGGCAGTGAAGAAGCTGAACTGGATCAGGGCAGCCTGCACATAGCTCAGGGAAAACACCCCTTTGAGGTGCGGAATCAGAATGTCGTTCAGCGAGGTAATCAGGCCCCACATGAAAAACAGGGTAGTCAGGACGGCGAGCGATTTGCCGTGTTGTGTCTCTCCATGCGCGTGCATGTATCGTGCTCCGGTGGTAATGGGCGAAGGCGCGCAGTCTAAGTTCAAGTAGCAATGTACTCGACTGTTTTCACGGTTTTTTATCCACCCTGCCACGCTGGCCACCAGCAAAAATCAATACAAACAAAAACTTAAACAAGCACGACAGGCATTACCCGACAGCCAGCCCGGCCAGAAGCCCGATATTGAATGTAAGTTTCGCGTAAGAAAACTACACCACAACGCTGTCATGCGGCCAACCTTGACGCAACAAGTGGCAGTGTCATGGCGCCGTAGCGGTGCGCCCGTCGGCAAAGTACTGGCGCACGCATTGCACAAATGCCTGCACCAGCGGGCTCTCGCCTTGCTGCCGCCAGGCCACCCCCACGCCGATAGACAACAGCTCGCCTTCGGCAAAGCGCCGGTACACCACGCCGCTACGCCGGATCTGGCGCAAGGAGCGCGGTATCAGGGCCCCGCCCTGCCCTGCGGCAACCTGCGCCAGCAGGATATGGTGTTCGGGCGGCTCCGGCACAAAGCGCGGCGGGTGCGGCAACGCCTGGAAAGCAGGCTGACAAAAGTCGTAATACGCCGGGTTCAGCGCCCGGCCAAACCAGAACAGCGCCTCTCCCTGCAAGTCGGCCAACCTGACCTGGCGCTTTTTGGCCAGCGGGTGGCCAGCAGGCAGGGCCAACATCAGCGGGTCGTCAAACAGTTTTTCTACCACCAGTTCGTTTGTCAGCGAAGGCAGGCCGATCAGGGCCACGTCCAGCTCGCCACGGCGTAGCTGGCGTATGAGCTGGATGGAAAGCTGGCGCGAGATGGCCAGGCGCACCCCTGGGCAGGGTGCTGCCAGCATGGCGGACCAGTCTGGAAAGATACCGCTGTCTACCACCGTGGTCATGCCGATGCGCAACACCGCACCCGAATCTTGCTGACGCGCATGCTGCAGCACGTTTTCGGCCTGCTGCAGCAGCGCCCGTGCATCTGCCAGAAAATGCTCACCTGCCTCGGTCATGCGTACGCCCCGCGTATCCCGCTCGAACAGCTGCCGCCCCAGCACGGCCTCCAGCTGCTGAATCTGCCGGCTCAGTGGTGGCTGCGTCATGCACAGGCGCTCTGCCGCCTGGCGAAAGTTCAGTAGCTCGGCCACCGCCACAAAGCACTGTAGCTGTCTGGGTTTGAATAATCGGCTCATCCATATACCTCGTTATCACCGTATTAAGCCTTATGCAGCCCAGTGCGCCATGCACAAAAGGTATCAAGCAAAAGGTATTAGTCATACCCGTTCAGCGCAGTCTAACTTATGTCATACCGTTTAATCTGTTTTGCTTAAAAAGCAAAGGACATGGCATGAGCGACACACGTTACGAGCAAGGCTTGGCCCAGCTTTGCCTGGTAGAAGGCACCACACAGCCGGGCATTATCCAGGCCATGGCGGCCATAGCACCGGACCTGGCCCGGCTCACCATTGCCTTTGCTTACGGCGATGTCTACACGCGCCCGGGCCTGACTCCCCGCCACCGGCAGCTGGCCACCATCGGCGTGCTGGCGGCACTGGGCAATGCCCAACCGCAGCTGAAATTCCACATCATGGGCGCCATACGCATGGGCTGCAGCGCAGGCGAGGTAATCGAGGCGCTGATACACATGGCGGTGTACGCCGGCTTTCCGGCTGCGCTAAACGGGGTCTTCACCGCGCAGGCGGCGTTCGAGGTGCTGCAGCTAAGCCCGCCGGAACCCAGCCCGCCGGCCAACCCTGCCATGGCAACCGACACTGCGCGCTACGACGCAGGCTGGGCCGCATTAAGCCATATCGACGGTGAAGCCGGTTTTCGCGTGGTAGACAGCCTGAAAGCCATTGCACCAGACCTGGCGCACTTTGTGGTGGCGTTTGCCTTTGGCGATATCTATACCCGCCCCGGGCTGGACCTGCTGTCACGCGAAATCGTCACCGTGGCGGCCCTGGCCGCCATGGGCACAGCCACGACCCAGCTGAAAGTACATATCCACGGCCTGTTGAACGTAGGCGGCACGCAGGAGCAGCTTACCGAAACCCTGATCCACACCGCCGTGTATGCCGGTTTTCCGGCTGCCATCAACGGCATGCTGGCCGCACAAGACGTACTGCAGGCACGCCAGGCCCATACGGCCTGAGCGTGCTAACAGCTTCCATACCCTAAACGGAGCACCTTATGTCTACCCAACTCTTACTCGTCAGCGAAGCACCCACACTACCCGGCCAGGCGCCAACGGCAGCCCGGGCCTGGGCTGGCACCATTGCACCCGACTGGGTAGCGGCCCGTCAGCTGTATACCGCACTGGACGGCAGCAGCGTACTGGAGCTGATGGCCTTGCCCGACGTGGCCAAGCTGGCCCTGCTGGATGGCTGGTGGCAACACTGCTTGCAGGCAACGCGACCTTATTTGCAGGGCGACATGTGCCGGCAGGTACTGCGTTTCGTCGAGGCACCCAAAGACTGCACCACCCCGCTGCCCCGTACCCGCTATATCCAGCTGCGCCATGTCGAGGTACGCCCACCGGTGCACGAAGCGTACCTGGCGTGGCGCGAGCAAACCATTTTTCAGGTAGTGCGCGAGGCCAGCGAAGTAGAAACCTTTCTGGCCTACCACTCGCTGATCAGCAACGAACCCGGCGTGATGTTTGTGTCTGGTTTCTCGGGCAGCCTTGCCGCCTATAGCGCGGTATTTGGCAGCCCGGCTTACCAGGACATCGTGCGCCAGGCCGGCAACCGCTTTATTACCGGCGGCGAGCGTGGCTTGTACACCAAGCTTTACCAGGACATCAGCCAGCCGGAGCCGCAGCCATGAACGCCACTCGACCGTTACAAAACCGTGTTGCCATGGTGAGCGGCGCCAGCGGCGGCATGGGCCAGGCCATCTGCACCCAGCTGGCACAAGCCGGGGCGCAGGTAGTGATGCTGGGGCGCGACCTGGACCGGTTAAGGCAAGCGCGCGAACAGCTGGCCCGGCAATGGGGCATTGGCGACTTGCTGTCCATACAGCAAATCGATATCCGCGATGCAAGCTCGGTGAGCCAGGCTATCACCGCGCAGGGGCAGGCACTGGGCACGCCCGACATGCTGGTGCACGCAGCCGGCGACGGCCCGGTAGCGCCCTTGCTGGAGACCACAGAAGCCATGTGGCAAGCCACCATACAAGGCAAGCTGCTCGGCACCATACGCCTGACCCGTGCGGTGGCAGCAGGCATGGTGGCCCGCAAAAGTGGCCGTATCGTGATCATCAACGGGGTATTCGGCCGCGAGCCGGACCCGCTGTTTCCCATCAACAGCACCGTCAATGCCGGCCTGGCGGCTTTTGGCAAAGCCAGCGCGCACGACCTGGGGCGGCACGGCATCTGCGTCAATGTCATCAACCCGGGCGCTACCGACACGCCGCTGTGGTCAGACATCAGCCAGGCGTTGGCCAGCCGGCTGCACACCACCGCCGATGCTGTGAGCCAGCAAGCACGCGACAAGGTCCCCCTGGGCAGGTTGGCCGCACCCGACGATGTGGCCGCGCTGGTGGTATTTCTGGCATCGGCAGGCGGGCAGTACATCAACGGAGCGGCCATCACTGTCGATGGCGGCGCCAGCGCCGCTATCTAGAAAGTGACCATGAAGCACACCACCCCGCCGGCCAGCTCGCTGGCCATGACCCTGCTGCTAGCCTGTGCCGCCACCTGCCTGGCCGTGGCATCGGTGTACCTGAGCCAGCCCGTTTTTGCCGACATTGCGGCCAGCTTCTCCTTGCCGGCAAGCGATGCCCGCCTGGGCTTTAGCGTAGCTAGCCTGGCCTATGCACTGGCCTTTTTCATTCTGGGGCCATGGTCAGATTACCTGCCTGCTGCTGCCATGGCTCGCCGGGGGCTGGTGCTGGGCGCACTCTGCCTGGGTGCGGCGGGCATGCTGTCGCATTTCAGTGCCTATTTGCTGGCCGTCGGGGCTGCCGGGGCCTGTGCCGCCATGGTACCTGCAGCCATGTTTGCCCTGCTGCCCCGGCTAGCGCCGCCACAGCAGCTAGGCAGTTATTTTGGCCTGATCATTGCCGCTTCCGTGGTGGGTATTACCCTGGGCCGGGCCGGCATGGGCCTGCTGGCGGGGGTGACCGGCTGGCAGCATGCGTACCTGATAGCGGCGGCGGCTCTGCTGCTGATGGCACTGGCCACCTACGGCCTGCCACCGGAGCCCCCCCGGGGCAGCCAGGCGCAAGTACCGCAGCGCCATACCTATTACCAGTCGCTAGCCATGTTGGCCGAACCCGGCCTGCGCAGCTTGTTCATGACAGGGTTTCTACTGTTTTTTGCCTACCTGGGCATGGTGACGTTTCTGACTTACCGCCTGCAGCAGCCGCCCTTTCACTATGACAGCACCGATATCGGCAAGGTCAGCCTGGTAGGCCTGATCGCCGTACTGGGCGCCCCGCTGTCCGGCCGCCTGGCCAACCGTTACGGGCCACGGCAGGTTGCCCTGGCCGGGCTGGCACTGGTCGCGCTGGCTATCGGCCTGCTATGGCGGGCAAGCGCGAGCCTGCATGTCAGCAGCGGGCTATTTCTGCTGTTTTCAGGTGTGTTTTCCTGCCAGCCCGCCATTTTTGTACAAATCGCCGGGCGTGCCGGGGCCAGCCGGCGCGGTACGGCATCGTCACTGTATCTGCTGATTTGCCTGGGGGCAGGCAGCTTGTCCAGCACTTTACTGGAGCCGGCATGGCGACTGGCGGGCTGGGCCGGGGTCAGTGGCGTCGCCCTGGGCTGCACGGGGCTCGCCGCCCTGGTGTTGCTGCGCGACAGCGCAGGTCAGCACCCTAGCCGGTAATGCGACCAAGCCAGCCCCAGCAAGACATACAGCGGTTCTGATGGGCATACCCACTCTTTGCACACACACCGGGAGCAGCCATGCAAACCATGTTTATCGTAGGGAACAAGTTCAAGGATTTCTGCCATCACGACAATGTGATCACGCTAGCCCAGCTACAGCAGCTGGTGCTGGATAAGCAGCTTGCCAGCTTGCCCAAGGACACGCGCCTGCTAGCCGGCCAGGGGCTGCGCGAAGCGGATATCCAGCAGATACTGCGCACCTTGCAGCCTGCTGCGCTGGCCGCTGGCCTGGACCTGAGCGGGCTATACCAGCGCCCGGCACGCGCCAGCAGGCTACACACCCACAAGCACCAGCTGCAAAACGCCATCATCTCGCACCCTTTACGCCTGAACGATACGCTGTTCGAAGTGGCACTGATGGTGGACGATCGCAGCGAACTCATGGGTGACCATGCCACCGGTCAGCACATACAGGGCATGGTACTGATCGAGGCTGCCCGCCAGACTTTTCTGGCAGTGACCGAGGAATACTTCATCGGGCCGGATGAACCGCAGCGGTATTACTTTGTGATCAACAGCATGGCTATCCGCTTCCAGGGTTTTGTTTTCCCGCTGGATGCCACGCTGCGCTACCAGATCGTCAGCATGACCGTGGATAACCGCGACCGCATGCGCTTTGACACGCTGATCACCGTGCTGCAAGGCGGCAAATCCGTGACCCAGCTTGGCGTGCAATTCACCGCATTTCTGGCCGAGCAGATCGAAGCCAAAGAACAGCAGCAAGCCACACTCGCGCTGCAAGCTCATTGGCAGCAGGCTGCCAGCACGGCGAAGACAGAGGGGGTGGCATGACACAATCCGCCAGCTACCCGCTGCAGCTCACCACCCAGGGGCCCAGCTACCCACCCAGCGAGGTCATGGACGCCGAGGGCAACTTTATCGTGATCGGCCGGGTAAACCGGCAGGCGCCTGATGGCGGCCTGTCCAGTACGTGGTCACGCGCCATCGTGGCAGCAGACAGCCCACTGCCCGCCTTCGGGCAGCAGCTGCCGTACCGCATCGTGCGCGAGCTGCCCGCCACCCTCAGCCCGGCCGACCAGCAGCTGGTACTGCATACCCTGCCGCTACCGCTGCCGTGCAGCAACTACCCCATGCTGTTTGCCCCGGCACAGCAGCCACTGGCCAGCCAACAGGCACGGCCCAGCTACGCCTTTCACCAAACCCCTATCCCCGACCTGCGCGAACAGGATGGCAGGCGCATCGTCACCCCCATCACGCTGGGCATGTGGGTGACGGCCAGCGGGCAGCTGAACGTACAACTATCGGCCGACCGACGGCATGCCACTTTCGAGCTCGCCATGACAGGGCTGATACCCGACAGCCTGTACACCGTGATGAGCCTGCGCCAGCACGACCTGCACCCGGTCGCCCCCACCCGCCCCGGCCCGCTGGGCGTACCCAATGTTTTCATGGCCGACGCGCAAGGCCGCGGCCACTACCGGGCTACGCTGCCCCACCCCTTTCCCGACCCGGCCAGCCCGGGTGCCAACCGCGTCATCAATATCATTGTGCTGTGGATGAGCTACCAGATGAACTGCGGCGGGGCGATAGGCTGGTTTGGCCTGGGTGGGGATATCCACGCCCAGCTCAAGCTGGCCGAACCTGGTTTTCAAACACTGCAGACCCACCCCTGACAGGAGCACACCATGCCCATTCTTCACCTGACCACCTGGCCCGGCCTGGGCGATGAAAAAAGCCGACAGCTGGTAGCCGCCCTGACCCGCACGCTGCACGAGATAAGCGGCGCACCGCTGGACCGCATCACCGTCTACATCAGCGAAATCCCCACCAGCCGCTGGGCAGAGGGCGGCATTCTGGGGTGCGAGCCCGACTTTGCCGCCCGAAGCCGCCAGCCACCTGCCGCAGGACACCTGCCATGAACACGCCACGCTTTGCCTTTTTTGATGTCGACAACACGCTGATCAACCTCAAAAGCATGTTCAGCTTTCACGACTACTGGTACCAGCACTGGCTACCGGCTCAGGGCCGGGCCGCCCCGCAGGAGTACGAGGATATCTGCGCCATTCTGGATACCCTGGCGCGCAATGGCGAAAGCCGAGAGGCCATCAACCGGCGTTATTACACCTTCTTTGCCGGTCGCAAGATAAGCGAAGTAGCCGAGTGCGCTCAGTCATGGTTCGAGCAGCATCGCCATCGCCAGGGCTTTTTCATTACGCAGACACACACCGAATTGCAGCGTTTACAGCAAGACGGGCTCACACCGGTTCTGGTGTCCGGCTCGTTCCGCGCGGTGCTGGCACCGATTGCAGACACCTTGAGTGTAAGGCACATCCTGTGCACCACACTGCTGGAGAGCGGCCAGTGCTATAGCGGGCGCATCGCACCACCGCAAACCATTGGTGCAGGCAAAGCCACGGCCATGCTGGACTTTTTACAAGCACACGGTACCCATCCACAAACCTGCTGGGCGTTTGGCGACGACTATTCCGACTTTGCCATGCTCACGGCTGTCGGCCATGGCGTACTGCTGGGGGGCAACCCGCGGCTGGAGGATCTGGCACGGCTGAAGGGTTTGGATATCTTGCGGACACAGCCTGCAAGTGATGACGGCCAGCCGCAGGCAACTCAGGACAGTACATCCGGCTGATAGACACACACGCTGCGCTTGCCTGCGGCTTTGGCCCGGTACATCGCCATGTCCGCCCGGCGCAGCACCTCGTCGGCCCCCGGTGCCGGGCCGGCAGCAAAACACGCCAGGCCGATGCTGACCGACACCTGGACAGCGTGGCCATCCAGCTGCTGTGGCAAGCCAAGCTGTGCGGCCAACTGCTGCATGGCCTGGGCGTAGTCTTGCGGCCCAACCAGCAATAGCACGAACTCGTCGCCCCCCATGCGCGCGGCGCACTGCGCGGCAGGTTGCCACTGCTGCAGCTGGCTGGCGATGTGCTGCAACAAGGCATCGCCTGCGGCGTGGCCGTAGTGGTCGTTTACTGGTTTGAAGCCATCCAGATCCAGGTACGCCAAGGCCCAGGGCTGCGCGGGTGGCTGCTGTACCCAGGCTTGCAGGCTGGCAATCAGCGCGCGGCGGTTGGCCAGGCCGGTTAGTGCGTCGGTATGTGCCTGGCGTGCCAGCTGCTGCTGCACCTGCGTTTGCTGCTGTGCCAGCTCACGCAAGCGGGTGTCGGTACGCGCCAGCCAGCCCAGTATGGTGTCGGCCTCGGCCGGCTGGGCGGGCTGGGTATGGGCATCGCCGATATGCACGATATAGCTGTACAGCTGGCGCAGGCTGCCGCCCAGCACATCGCGGCTGTAGCTGCGCATACGCAGCAATAGCAAGCACAAGCCGGCGGTGACCAGCAGAAAGACAAAGCGCACCAGCCTGGCCTGCATGGCCGCTTGCTGTACCTCAAACAGCGTGCGCTGCTCGATCAGCTGATAGAACTCGTCGATAGGCCGCATGATGCGCGCCTTGGCCAGCATGTAGCGCTCATCCGACACCATTTGCAGGGCCTGTGCCCTGAGTGCTGCAGCCTGGCTGGCAGGCAGGCTGTCGCTGCGCGCCACCATGCCCATGGCGGCCAACTCAACGCGGATCAGGCTATCGGACTGGCGCTTTGCTTGTGCCAGGCGGGCAAACTCCTGGCTGGAAAACCGCGCGGCTTGCATCAGTGACATCAGGCTGGCTTTTTCACCTGCGGGCTTGGGCCTGTCATTACGCGGGTAGACCAGGTCCCAGTAAATGCGGTTGTAATGCAGCGGACGGGCGATGGTGCCATCGCGGATGGCGATGATTTCATGAAAATACTGGCGGTATTTCGGGTTGCCGGTGGCCACATAGCTGCGCACCATGCGGGTTAGGTCGTCGGATGACTGGCGCAGCTCGTCGGCCAGCAGGTAGGACTGATAACGCCGCTCGTTGGCCTGGTCCAGCCGCCACTCGGTAAACACATACAGGGCAAAGGTGGCGGTGAACACCGCAAACAGTAACAGCGTGCAGATGAACAGCCACTGCAAGCGGTCCAGGTTTTTCTGTGCGGCGCTCATGCTCAGTCCTATAGGCAGGCTACTGATCGCGGCGAGCCTGGCTTAGGCCCAGCGTGCGGCGGCGGCGTCATCACTGGCTTTGGCATCCACCCAGCGGCGGCTGCCATCCACAAAGTCTTCGCGCTTCCAGAACGGCGCTTCGGTTTTCAGGTAGTCCATCAGGTACTCGGCTGCGGCAAAAGCGGCCTTGCGGTGGCCGGAGGCTACCAGCACCAGCACGATCTGCTCGCCCGGTGTCAGGCTGCCGACACGGTGGATTACCCGCACCGCAGAGAGCGGCCAACGCTGCGCGGCATCATCGGCTATGCGCTGGATCTCTGCCTCGGTCACGCCGGGGTAATGTTCCAGAAATAGTGCGGCCAACGGTATGGCGGCATCGTGGGCACGCACCATGCCCTGAAAAGCCACCAGTGCCCCAGCGTCGCCGGCATGCTGACGCAAGGCAGCTTCTTCGGCGGCCAGGTCAAAACCCCCGGTCTGGATGCTGATATGGCAATGCATGCTAGCCCCCCGTGACTGGTGGCAGAATCCCCACCTCGGCCCCTGGCGGAATGTCAGCCTCGCCACGCACCACCTGCTGGTTCACCACCAGGCGAAACACCTGGCCCTCGGCCAAGGCCTGCGCCCAGCTATCGCCACGGGCACGCAGCTGGGCCAGCAAGGCGGCCGTACTGCCGCCCGCCCACGGCAGTTGTTCTTCACTACACCCGGCGGTGTCTTTCAGGCGGCCAAAATACAGTACGCGTATGTTCACTTGTTCTCCTTCAGCCAGCACAAGACAAAATCGGCGATGGCATCGGTATGGTTCAGCGGCAGGCAGGGGACGGGCAGGTCGAGCGCCGTATCACTGGCTACCGCCATGATGTTCGGATCGTCCGGCTGTAGCAGCGGTTTGCCCAGCGCGGCGCGGTATACCTCTATTTTCGGGATGGGTAGCCACTTCTGGCCTTCCAGCACCACCAGGTCTACCGGTTGCAGCCTGGCCAGCTGCGCCGCCAGATCGGGCGGTGTGGCAAGGTCTTCATAAACGGCCAGGCCCTGCTCGCCCAGCAGCATCACCTGCGCAGCACCGGCAACCCGGTGCCGGTAGCTATCCTTGCCCGGCGTATCAAAATCCAGGCGGTGGTGGCTATGCTTGATCACCGACACCTGCAGGCCGGCCTGACACCAGCGCGGCAACAGCTGCTCCAGCAAGGTGGTCTTGCCACTGCCAGACCAGCCGGCCACACCCAGTACTGTTTGCATGTTCATGCTTTCTTGCCATAAAGCCGGGGCAGGCTCAGCGCGTGGCATGGCGCAGCAGCTGCACGCTGGCCAGCCCCAGGCCCGTCATCAATAAAGAGCCAGCCAGATGGCTGCCGATATGCGCCAGCGCCCAGGCCCAGCGCCCTTGCTGCAGCAGCGTGACCGACTCGGCCGAAAAGGTGGAAAACGTGGTGAGCCCGCCCAGAAAACCGGTGATCACAAACAGCCGCCATGCTGGTGCCAGCTGAGGGTTGGCTGCAAAAATGGCCAACGCCACGCCGATCAGGTAGGCACCGATCAGGTTGGCCACCAGGGTGCCGGGCGGCAGCGCGGGAAACAGCGCATTCAGCGACACAGACAGCAGCCAGCGCAGCACCGCACCCAGCGCCGCACCCACACTGATAGACAAAATGGCCAGCACACGCACACCCCGGCAATGAATCAGGCTGCCACTTTAGCCCAGCATGGCCTGCGCCGCCAAGCCAGCAGCAAAAAGCCCTGCTGCATAGCAACAGGGCTTTGGTTTGATGCGGCCAACCCGCCACGCTGCGTTAGTCGCGATATACCGCCGGCTGGCCGGTGACCGCGGCCATCACCGCCAGCTGAATATCTTCCGACATCAGCATGGCCGCGTTCCAGTTGGCCACGTGGTTCAGGCCGTCGGCTACGCTGTGGTCGCGACTGTAGTTCAGCACTTCTTTGGTGCCCTGTACCGCCAGCGGCGATTTGGCGGCAATGGCCGTGGCCATGTCCATGGCGGCGGCCAGCACGGCAGCCGCATCGGGCAGGACACGGTTCACCAGGTGCAGGCTGGCAGCCTCGGCCGCTTTCACGTCTCGCGCGGTCAGCGCCATCTCGCGCGCATTGCCCTCGCCTACCACGCGCCCCAGGCGCTGCAGCGTACCCACGTCGGCCACCATGCCCACGTCTACCTCGCGCACGCTGAACACGGCGTTTTCGGCAGCCAGGCGGATGTCTGCGGCCAACACAATATCCAGCGCCCCGCCGACACAAGCGCCATGAATGGCGGCAATCACCGGCTTGCGGCACAGCTCCAGGCTGCTGACATTGGCCTGCAGCCCCAGGATGATGCGGCGCAGCTTGTCACGCTTGCGCGCCTCGCAGGCATCCTCGATAGCGCTTTGCATATTCATCAGCATGGACAGATCGATACCAGCGCAGAAATGCTTGCCATTACCCGACAGCACCACGGCGCGCACACCGGGCTCGGCATCACACCATTCCATGGCCTGCTGCAGCTCTTGCCACATGGCCTCGTTCAGCGAGTTGGCTTTGTCCGGGCGGTTCAGCGCCACATGCGCCACGGCACCGTGTTGCGTCAGCTGCAAGGTGGTGTAGCTCATGCTCAGGCCTCCTTGCGTTTCTTGGGCACCCAGGCCCATACCATCTCGCACACGATGGGCGATTCACCCGATTCGTCGGTCACCACCACATCCACCAGTACGTCGCCTTTGTCTTCCACAAACATGCGCTGTACCTGGTCGGCATTCAGCGTGGCCACGGCGCGCATATCGCCCTGGGCGCGCTTGTAGTAGCTGACCTTCATGGATTTGAGCAGCATCAGCTTGTCGTCCGGCACGTTCATGCCCACCACAAAGCCCGACGCGGTTTCGGCCAGCAGCGCCATGGCAGCGGCGTGCAGGCCTTTAATATGGTTTTGTACCTTTTTGCGGTTTTTTACGCTGACCACCATGCGCTCGCGGCCAACTTCCTCGAACACCAGGCCGGCGGTACCCAGAAACGGTACAAACTTGCCAAACATGCGGGTAATAACCCAGGAACGCATCCCGGCCGGCAGGCTGGCGGTTTTGTCCACCATACGGCACATACTGTTTTTTGCTGTTGTCATGATTGCCCTTCTCGTGTTGTCGATGGCTGCTCGGGCAGCCTTATAAACGGGGCGAGGCTATGGCCAGCCCGCCTCCTTGATTACGCCTGCGCCATGCCCAGCAGCAGGCGGATTTGCTGCTTTACCTCGTCCAGCGCACTACCGTCCAGCCGTGCCAGCTGCAGGCTACCCTGCATGGCGGCAAATACAATGGTGCCCATGCCTTCCGGCGTGCCCACGTAATGCATGGCCCCCGCTGCCTGGCCACGGCGCACGATATCCACCGCCCAAGTGCGCATTTCTTCTACAAAACTGGCGGTACTCTGGCGCATTTCCGGCGGCAGCGTGTGCAGCTCGGCCGACAGGATGCCGCTAGGGCAGATTTGCTGCTTGTCATAGTAGGCATCCGCCAGGGAAAAGTAGCGGTCCAGCTGTGCCGGCGGCGGCAGCTCGGCCTGCGCCTCGACATAGCGGGCAAAGCGGCGGCGGTAGCGCTCGATCAGGGCCACGCCAAGGTCGGTTTTCTTGGGGAAATGGTAGTGGATGGCAGCGTTGCGCACCCCCAGCTCACCGCTAATGTGTTGATAGCTAAAGGCATTGAACCCGCGCGAGAGCATCAGCACCTCGGCCAGGTCCAGGATTTTCTTGCGCGTATCGGTACGGGCATCGGTTTCAGGCTTCATGCCGCGACTCTACTTACTGGTCAGTAAGGTGTCAATCCGGCCACCGCCAGCCATGGACAGGCATGCCGAATACGTTATGATGGTGGCCAAATTGCCTGATTACACGCGGTAAATTCAATGAAACTCAAGTTCAGCAAAATGCACGGCCTGGGCAATGACTTTGTGGTCATTGATGGCGTACGACAAACCGTCACCCTGACAGCCGACCGCCTGCGCCAGCTGGGAGACCGCCATCTGGGCATCGGCTTTGACCAGCTGCTGCTGGTAGAAGCCCCGCAGTCGCAAGAAAACGATTTCCGCTACCGCATTTTCAACAACGACGGTAGCGAGGTAGAACAGTGCGGCAACGGCGCGCGCTGTTTTGTCAAGTTTGTTACCGAACAACGCCTGTCCAACAAGCGCGCCATCCGCGTGGAAACCGCGCGTGGCGTGATCGTGCCAGAGCTGGGCGAAGGCGGCCTCATTACGGTAGACATGGGCGCACCGCGGTTTGCACCGCTGCAAATTCCTTTTGTGGCCGAGGGCGATGCCATTACCCACCCGTTGCAAGTGGGGGACGAATCTATCGACATCACCGTGGTATCGATGGGGAACCCGCACGCCGTGCAGGTAGTCAGCCATGTAGATACCGCGCCGGTCGCCACGCAAGGCCCGCTCATCGAACACCATAGCCGCTTCCCGGAGCGCGTTAACGCCGGCTTCATGCAGATTGTTGGCCGCAGTGAAATCCGCCTGCGCGTCTACGAGCGTGGCGCAGGCGAAACCCAGGCCTGCGGCACCGGCGCTTGCGCCGCCGTGGTAGCGGGCATACGCCGCGGCCTGCTGGACAGCAAGGTAACCGTACACACCCGCGGCGGGAAGCTGCAGATCGAATGGCTGGGCGACGGCCACCCGGTACGCATGACCGGCCCGGCCGTAACGGTATTCACCGGCGAAATCGAAGTCTGACGCGGCCAGGTGCTGCGGCAGATCAACGCTGCCACCGCGCCCGGCGTGTAGCGTGCCGTCACCCCCAACACTGTTTTGCAAAGGAGTGCTGTAGTGGAAGCTGATGACGTACTGGCCTATCTGGACGCCAACCCGGACTTTTTATCCAGCCACGCCCTGCGCTACGGGCTCAAGCCGGTACAAGACCGCGTGGTCTCGTTTGCCGACCGCCAGCTGCTGGACCTGAAAGACCGCAACCGCCAGCTGGAAGCGCGCCTGACCCAGCTGGTACGCCACGGCGAGCAAAACGACCAGACCCTGGCGCGCACGCACAAGCTGAGCCTGGCCCTGATGAAAGCCGGCAGCGTGGACGAGGTGCACAGCGCCATCCTGCAGGTATTTGCCGAACACTTTGGCCTGAACCGCGTAGCCGTGCGGCTGTGGCACGACGCCGCTGCCGACACCGGGCTGTACAACGCCCGCCAGGATGTGCGCCTGCTGGCGGGCAACCTGTCTGCACCCTATTGCGGCCCGTACGCCAACGACGAAATCATCAGCTGGTTCCCGGCCGTACCCGTGCTGCAATCGTTTGCGCAGCTGGCCCTGCGCGAAGGCACCGAGCCGTTCGGCATGGTGGTCATTGCCAGCGACGACGCCCAGCGCTTTACCTTTGACATGCAAACGCACTACCTGGCGCAAATGGGCGAGCTGATCTCGCTGGCCATGCTGCGCGCCCTGAAAGCATGAGCCCTACCCTGTCCAGCGCACTGCTGCTGTTACCCCTGGTGCTGTACACCCTGCACGCACTGTGGCGGCTTATCGCCAGCGACAGCCTGCCGGCGGTGCTGAGCTTTGCCCTGTCGTACCTGGTACTGGGCCTGCTGTGCCGCCTGGCCCTGCCTACCTTGCCCATGGTGCCGGTCTGGCTGCCTTTCCTCTACCCTTATGCTTGGGCTGGCGTGGGGGCGCTGCTGCTAGCGCTGGCTACGCTGAAGGTTGGCCGCAACGGGCTGCGGCTGGAAGGCATACCGCCGCTGTTGAGCATCTATGTGCTATCCCAGCTGTGCATGCACGCTGGCGTGCTGCTGCTTACGCCACTGCTGTCCGGCCGCCCGGCGCAGGCCTACACCATGCTGCCGCCGCTGGTCGCCACCGGCGCCTACCTGATCTACCGCCTGTGCCTGAAACTGTGCCGCGGCCAACACGGCTTTTCCTGGCTAGCCGTCGTCGCCGCCACGCTGGCCGCCCCGCTCCTGCTGGGCTGGATGGCCGAGCTCAGCGTACCGCTGATGCTGCGGCATTTCTGATAACGGTAGCCACCATGAAAAAACCCGCCTTGGCGGGTTTTTTCATGGCTTTGCACACATCGCAAGCAGGGTCAGGCCGGCGCTTTCAACACAGTGCCGTCGGCGTCCAGTACGGTCAGGCTGACCGGAATCGCCGCAGCCACACTCTGCGTTACCGTGCAGAAGTCTTCAAAGGTATCCAGCAGGCGCGACAGCTGCGCCTGGCCAGCTGCCGGCGTACCGCAGCGTAGCGTCACCGTTATACCCAGCACACGCAGGCGGTTTTGCGCATTACGGCCAATCTCGGCACTGGCCTCGCAGCTGAGCGGCTCCAGGTTGATGCGGTACTTGCGAGCGGCAAACAGCAGGCTGGCACTCAGACAATTAGCCACCGCCCCCACCAGCAGCTGCGATGGCGAGGGGCCGGTATCGCTACCCAGTGGCGCCGGCTCGTCTGTGACCAGCGTATGGCCGCCATCGAAATGGTTGTCGAAGCGGTAGTTTTCCAGCTGAGTCAGTGTGACACGGGCATGGTCGGACATGTGCTCTCCTTGCTTACAGCGTGCGCCCCACTACGGCCGCCAGTGGCCGCAGCGTCGCCAGCAGTTCATCCAGTACGTCCGGGGTAATCGCCTGCTCGGCGTCGCACCAGGCTTGTTGCGGGTCGTTGTGCACTTCCAGCAATAGACCATCAGCACCCGCAGCAATGGCAGCGCAGGCCAGCGGCGCCACCAGGCTGGCGCGCCCGCCGGCATGGCTGGGGTCCACCAGCACCGGCAGGTGGGTTTCGCGTTTCAGCAGCGGGATGGCGCTGATATCCAGCGCATGGCGGCTAGCGGTATCGAAGCTGCGGATACCGCGCTCGCAGAAGACGATATTGTGGTTGCCGCCCACCGCGATGTACTCGGCAGCCATCAGCCACTCGCTCAGCGTAGACGCCACACCACGGTGCAGCAGCACCGGTTTGTTGATGCGGCCAACCTCTTTCAGCAGCTCGGCGTTTTGCATATTGCGCGGGCCGATCTGGATCACGTCTACGTCGTATTCCAGAAAAGTATCCAGCTGGCGCACGTCCAGCAGCTCGCTCACCATGGGCATGGCCTGGATACGTGCAGCCTGCTGCAAATACCCCAGCCCCGCCTCGCCTACGCCCTGAAAGGCATACGGGCTGGTGCGTGGCTTGTAGGCGCCGCCACGCAGCAGGCTCACGCCGCTGTGGCGCAGGCGGGCAGCCAGTGCCTGCATCTGCGCTGCGCTTTCGATGGCGCTGGGCCCGGCTATCAGCTGGATGGCGCTACCGCCCAGCTGCACGCCGCGCACTGACACCACACTATTGTCCGGTTTGACCTCGCGCGAGACGATGCGGTAGTCCTTCAATACGCGAATGGCACGTTCCACGCCGGGCATGGTTTCAAACATATCCGCAGACAGCACGCGCTCATCGCCCACCGCACCGATAATGGTACGCTCGGTGCCACGCGACAGGTGTTCGGCCAAACCGGCAGCGCGAATCTTGGCCACCACCGCATCGATATGGGCGGGGTTGGCCCGGCCGTGCATTACGATAATCATGCCGCGCTCCGGCTAGATGTTGTCATGCGACAGCCACTTGCCCTCGGGCGCACCACGGTAGTGGTTCATGGCATCCAGCAGCTCGGGCAGCGTATCGGCCACCACAAACAGCGACAGATGGCTTTCTCGTACAAAGCCCTCGTTTACGCCGTGTTTCACCATGGCCAGCAGGGGGTCAAAGAAACCATC
This sequence comes from Vogesella perlucida, assembly GCF_979366545.1. Classification (NCBI taxonomy): domain Bacteria; kingdom Pseudomonadati; phylum Pseudomonadota; class Betaproteobacteria; order Neisseriales; family Chromobacteriaceae; genus Vogesella; species Vogesella perlucida. The sequence goes on along the minus strand of NZ_CEETRO010000008.1, from coordinate 73,509 downwards.
CACGTTCAGCAGACCGATGGGTTTGCTATGCACCGACAGCTGCGCCCAGGTCAGCATTTCGAACAGCTCGTCGTAGGTGCCAAAGCCACCCGGCAGCGCAATGAAGCCGCCGGACAGGTCTTCCATCAGCGCCTTGCGCTCGTGCATGGTTTGCGTGACATGCAGCTCGGACAGGCCATGGTGCGCAACTTCTTTTTCTTTCAGAAAGCCGGGAATCACGCCCACCACACGGCCACCTGCGGCCAGCGCCGCGTCGGCGGCCTCGCCCATCAGGCCGATATTGCCGCCACCATAAACCAGGGTAATGGCGCGGGCCGCCAGGGTGCGGCCCAGCTCTTGCGCAGCGTGGGTGTAGGCAGCGCGGGTACCGCTATTGGAACCGCAGAACAGACAAACAGACTGGATGCTCATGAGATGCTTTCTATCGGGCCGCCTGCCGGCAGCCCAGTCATTACAGTACGGCTTGCGGGTAGGCGCCCAGCACTTTGACAAACGATGTGCGCTCGCCCAGGCCTTTCAGTGCCTGCGCGATATTGTCGCTGCTGTGGTGGCCTTCCATATCGATAAAGAACACGTAGTCCCACAGCCCGGCACGCGACGGGCGTGACTCGAACTTGGTCATGGACACACCGTTGGCCGCCAAGGGTTCCAGCAGCGAGTGCACCGCGCCCGGGCGGTTTGGCGCCGAGACAATAATGGAGGTTTTGTCCTGCGCGGTCTGCCCCACTTCCTGATGGCCCAGCACCAGGAAACGCGTGGTGTTGTTGGGCTCGTCTTCGATGTTCTCGGCCAGCTTGGCCAGGCTGTAACGCTCGGCAGCGGCCTGGCCGGCGATGGCGGCGCAGTCGGCATCTTCTGCGGCCAACCTGGCGGCTTCCGCATTACTGGCTACCGAAATGCGCTCCACGTGGGCCGGCAGGTTTTTGTTCAGCCACTCGTGGCACTGTGCCAGCGCCTGGGCGTGGGCGTACACGCGGCGGATACCATCCATGGCCGGTGCATTGCGCAGCAGGTGGTGGTGGATGCGCAGCACCACTTCGCCGCAAATCTTCAGCGGGGTGCTCACCATCAGGTCCAGCGTGCGGCCAACTGCGCCTTCGGTGGAGTTTTCTACCGGTGCCACCACGTAGTCCAGCTGGCGCGACTCTACCAGGCGGAACGCCTCGTCTATCGACGCACAGGCCACGGTGCGGGCAGCGTGGCCAAAGTGCTTGAGGGTGGCCAGCTGGGTAAAGCTGCCTTCCGGCCCCAGGTAGGCAATGGACAGGGGTTTTTCCAGCGCCAGGCATTCGGACATGATTTCACGAAACAGGCGGGCCACGGACTCGCCCGGCAACGGGCCGGGGTTCAGCGCCTTGATGCGGCGCAGTACCTGCGCTTCGCGCTCGGGGCGGTAGATAATGCCGCCGCCCTTGATTTCGCCGATGTCGCGCGCGTGCTGCGCACGCTGGTTAAGAAGATGCAGAATGTCGACGTCGATCTGGTCGATAGCGTCACGATGGAGCTTGAGGAGGTCTTCAGACACGATTCAGAGGTCTTTCAGGATGACAAATTGGCCTTTTCCGATAGGATAAGTTTCCGCGAGATAGCCATGTGTCGCAAGCACTGCCGCAATAAAATCCGCGCACTCGGCAGCATGCGACAGGGCATTATCCATCACCACCAGCCCGCCTGGCGCCAGAATGCGGGTAATTTCCGGCCAATAACCCTGATATCTTGCGCGATCGGCGTCCAGAAACAGCAAATCTACCGACTCGTCATTGGCGTCGGCCAGCAAGGAAAACGCATCGCCCGTACGCAGGCTCACCACATCGTGCAGACCAAAGGCATCCAGCGTGGCACGCGCCAGCGCGGTTTTGTGTGCCGAGCTGTCTACTGTCAGCACACTGCCCTTGTGCGCCTTGGCTGCCAGGCCCAGCCACACAGTGGAAAACCCGTTGCTGGTGCCGATTTCCAGCACGGTACGCGCGCGGCGGCTGCGGGATAGCTGGTAAAGGAATTTGCCGGTGTCCGGCGTGATGTTCAGGCGCTTTTCGCGCCGCTCGCTGTGGCTGGCGTCAAAGTGCTCGCCCTCCTGCCACAGCTGCTGCAAACGCTGCAGTATCGATGGTGTCAGCATGGCCCACCCCTTTCATTAAGCATACCCGCCTAGTGTAAGGGCAAAGCCACGGCTGTGCAGCGCCATCAGAAGCAGCTGGCGATGGTATTACCGAGGCCCACGATAAAAGCGGGCCGGCCATAAGCCCACAAACCCAGCAACAGTACCGTGAACAGGCCGGCGGCCAACAGCAGCCTCATGCTTGCGCACCGGCCACTGTCACCGGCACTTCTTTGACCGGCAGGTTGGCCGCAGCAGCCATCAAACCCAGTGCGATAGCCATGCCCCACACGATGTCGTAGCTACCGGTACGGTCATAAATCAGCCCGCCCAGCCACACGCCCAGAAAGCTGCCCACCTGATGCGAGAAAAACACCGCACCCGACAGCATGCCCAGGTTGCGCACGCCAAACAGGCTGACAATCACGCCGTTGGTCAGCGGCACGGTAGACAGCCACAAGAAGCCGATAGCCGCAGCAAACAGCCCCACCGACACGCTGGAAAGCGGTGCCAGCAGGAAAGCCACAATCACCACGCTGCGCGCAAAGTAAATACCCGCCAGCAAATACGGCTTGGGGTAGCGCCCGCCCAGCTTGCCGGCGGTGTAGGTGCCGCCGATATTGAACAGGCCGATCAGCGCCAGCGCCATGCTAGCCACGCCACCGGCCAGGCCGTGGTCGCGCAGATAGGCGGGCAAGTGCACACCGATGAACACCACCTGGAAACCGCACACAAAATAGCCGGCCATCAGCAAACGGAAAGAGCGCTGCTGCCAGGCCTGGGCAAACGACGCCACCATCCCCTGCCAGATGCTGCCCGTGGCCGCCGGCACCGGCTGTGCATTGCGGTAGGCGCGAGCCATGGGGGCAGCCAGCGGCAACAGCGCCGCCGCCATGCCCGCCAGAATCAGCAAGGCTGGGATCCAGCCCAGGCTATCAATCAGCCCGCGCTCGATAGGCACCATCATGAACTGGCCAAACGAGCCGGCAGCCGCAGTGATGCCCATGGCGCTGGAACGCTGCGCGTCCGGCACGGCGCGCACAATCACGCAAAACACCACGCTATAGGTGGTACACGATAGCGCCAGCCCCAGCAGCAGGCCGGCCGAACCAGACAGCAGCCAGCCGGTGCTGGACACAGTCATCAGCACCAGGCCCAACACGTACAGCAAGCCACCAGCCAACAGCACCTTGCCCGGCCCGTGGCGGTCGGCAAAGGCCCCGGCAAACGGCTGCGTGGCACCCCACACCAGGTTTTGCAGGCCCAGCGCCAGGGCGAAGGTTTCGCGCGTCCAGCCAAAGGCCTGTGTCATGGGCGGCAGAAAAAACCCGAAACCATGGCGCACGCCCATGCTGATCGACACGATCGCACCCGCAGCCAGCAATAACAGGGTGAGTGGGGATAAGGTACGCATGGGCATTCTCCGTAAGGGTAGCCAACATCATGCGACATAATGCCGCAGCAAAGCCAGCCACGCGGCGCAAACAGTCTTGTCTGCGGAGTGAACAACGGTGCTCATGGCAAACAAAAACCCCTTCCTGGCGGGAAGGGGCTTTGCGTTAACCGGCCGCACCGGCGTGCGGCCAACCTTTGGCGTGATCAACCGTGCTGGCGGGCAAAGTCCAGCATGAAATGCACCAGCGCCTTCACGCCTTCGATCGGCATGGCGTTGTAGATGGAGGCACGCATGCCGCCTACCGAGCGGTGGCCTTTCAGCTGTACCAGGCCGTTTTTCTTGGCTTCGGACAGGAACTGCTCTTCCAGTGCCTCATCTTTCAGGCGGAATACCACGTTCATCTTCGAGCGGTACGGCGCGTCGATATGGCTGTAGTAGAAACCGTTGCTGCTGTCGATGGCGTGGTACAGCAGGCCGGCTTTTTCTTCATTACGCGCCGCCATGCCTTTGATGCCACCCTGGGTTTTCAGCCATTTGAACACCAGGCCCGCGATGTAGATCGGGTAAGTCGCCGGGGTGTTGTACATGGAGTCGGCGTCGGCGTGCACCTGATAGTTCAGCATGGTAGGCGTTTGCGGCTGGGCACGGCCCAGCAGGTCTTCGCGCACGATGACCACGGTGAGGCCGGACGGGCCGATGTTCTTCTGTGCGCCCGCGTAGATCAGGCCAAACTTGGACACATCGATCTCGCGCGACAGGAAGTCGGACGACATGTCGCACACCAGCGGCACGCTGCCGGTGTCGGGGATGGCACTGTATTGCAGGCCGCCGATAGTTTCGTTGGAGGTGTAGTGGAAGTACGCCGCATCGGCGCGGCACTGCCAGGTATCGACTGCCGGCACGGTAGCGTAGTGGCGGTCGGCGCTACTGGCCACCACATTCACCTGGGTATAACGCTTGGCCTCTTTTACCGCCAGGCGCGACCAGTGGCCGGTATCCAGCACGTCGATCACACCGTCCGCCGGTGCCAGATTCAGCGGCACCATGGAAAACTGCTGCGACGCACCGCCCTGCATGAACAACACTTTGTAGCCGGCGGGAATCTGCAGCAGCTCGCGCAAGTCTTGCTCGGCGTCGTGGATGATTTCCATGAACTCTTTGCCGCGGTGGCTCATTTCCATCACCGACATGCCGGAACCGTGCCAGTCCAGCAACTCGGCTTGCGCCGTGGCCAGAACTTCGTGCGGCAGTACTGCGGGGCCAGCCGAAAAGTTGTACACCTTTGCCATGTCAGACCTCTGTCTCTTTGTCTCTGATAATGAAAAAGCCACGCGCGCAGCGTGGCTTTGTGTCTAGCTGCCGGTGCTGAGCAGAAAATGCGCTCGCGCTACCGCCACCGGCTTCTTGCGGTCTTCCTGCCATGCCTCAATCAACACGTGCGCCACCCGCTTGCCCTGCTTGGTAATCTCGCAGCGGGCATACAGTGTTTGCGCGCGGCCGCTGCGCAGGTAGTCCAGCGAAAAATCCACAATCTTGGGGGCTTCCTGCGATTCGCGCCCCCACATCAGGTGCAGCAGCGCGGCGTTTTCCAGAAAGCCGCCAATCAGCCCGCCATGCAGCGCAGGCAGGGTGGTGTTGCCGACATTGCGCTCGTAAAACGGCAACGAAAACAACAGCTCGCCATCGTCGCCTTCGCCAAATTCCACGCCCATCAGGCGGGCATACGGCACGGAGGCAATCACCTCGGCGTAGCGCTTTTCGTCACGCAGGCGGTCGAAGGTTTCCATGAACTGGCTCATGGCTTGTCCTCCACCTGCAGCATGGGTTTGGGGTTGGAGCCGCGCATGAAGGTGGCCACGCCGTGGGCAATCGGGTCATCCGGTGAATCGTGATAGCACACGGCGCGGGTAAAGGCGATCTGGCTGGCCATGCGATAGCATTCTGCCGTGCAGTAGATCGCTTTGCCGGGGGTAGCCGCCTTCAGGTAGTCGATGCGCAGGTCCAGCGTGGCGATGGTTTCGTAGTCCTGCATATTGGCCGCCACCGATACCGCACTGGTGGTGTCGACGATGGAGGTAATCACCCCGCCGTGCACCACGCCGGTGGCGGGGTTGCCTACCAGGTCTTCGCGCCACTGTACCCGCAGCGTTGGCTTGCGGCCAACGGTACCCAGGTATTCAAAGCCCAGGGTGCGGCAATGCGGCAAGCTGACAAACAGCTCGCCCATCGCCTTCAGCACCTCGGGGTTGGCCGCATCGGCATGACTCATTCGGCCGCGCCCTCGCCTGCCTCGGCGGCCGGTGCTGCGCCTTCTTCGGCTACCAGCCCGGCACCGGCTTCTGCCTCGCCACTGTCTTCGCTGCTGTCTTCGCTTTCGGCCACTTTCACCAGGCACACCAGCTTCTCGCCTTCGTCCAGGTTGATCAGGCGCACACCTTGGGCCGAGCGGCCGGTTTCGCGGATCTGGTCTACCTTGGTACGGATCAGCACGCCGCCGGTGGTGATCAGCATCACGTCGTCGCTGTCTTCCACCAGGCTGGCCGATACCAGGCCCAGGCCGGTTTTGTCGGTGAGGTCCATGGCAATCACGCCCTGGGTACCACGGCTGGTCTGGCGGAATTCACCCACGCGGGTACGTTTGCCGTAACCACCATCGCTGGCGGTAAGCACCTGCTGCTCATCGCTATTGGCCACCAGCAGCGAAATCACCTGCTGGCCGTCGGCCAGCATCATGCCGCGCACGCCGCCAGCGGTACGGCCCATGGCACGCACATTGGCTTCGTCAAAGCGCACGGCTTTGCCGGCGTTGCTAAACAGCATGACCTGGTCGCTACCGCTGGTCAGGGCCACGCCCACCAGGGTGTCGCCTTCGTCCAGCTTCACGGCAATGATGCCGGCGGTACGCGGGCGGCTGAAGGCCTCCAGCGGCGTTTTCTTCACGGTGCCGTTGCCGGTACACATGAATACGAACGGGCCTTCAACCTTGTCGCTCACCTCGGCGTCGTCGTCCAGCTCCGGCTCGTTACCGGTGAAGGCTTTGACTGGCAGCATGGCGCTGATTTTTTCGCCATCCTGCAACGGCAGCACGTTGACGATGGGCTTGCCACGGCTGGTCCGGCCGCCTTGCGGCATGTTGTACACCTTGATCCAGTAGCAGCGGCCAAAGCTGGAGAAGCACAGCACGTAGTCGTGGGTGTTGGCCACGAACAGGGTATTGATGAAGTCGTCGTCCTTGGTAGCCGCGGCCTGTTTGCCACGGCCGCCACGGCGCTGCGCCTGGTAGTCGCCCACCGGCTGCGCTTTCAGGTAGCCGGTATGCGACAGGGTTACCACCATTTCCTGCGGGGTAATCAGGTCTTCTATGTTGATGTCGCCGCCGAATGGCTCGATCTCGGAGCGGCGCTTGTCGCCGTATTGCAGGCGGATAGCAGTCAGCTCGTCGTGGATGATCTGGTTGATGCGTTCCGGGCGCGCCAGGATGTCGATCAGGTCCAGAATGGTTTCCATGATCTCGCGGTATTCGCCCACGATCTTGTCTTGCTCCAGGCCGGTCAGGCGCTGCAGACGCAGGTCCAGAATGGCCTGGGCTTGGGCTTCGGACAGGTAGTAGCCGTCTTCGTGCAGGCCCAGGTTGGCCGCCAGGCCTTCCGGGCGGGCCTGGCTCTGATCTACGCGGGCCAGCATGCCTTCCACCAGCTCGGAGCGCCAGGCGCGGCCCAGCAGGGCGGCCTTGGCTTGTGGCGGGGCTTCGGATGCCTTGATCAGCGCAATAATGTCGTCCACGTTGGACAGCGCCACGGCCAGGCCTTCCAGGATATGACCGCGTTCGCGCGCTTTGCGCAGCTCGAAAATGGTACGGCGCGTAACCACCTCGCGACGATGGCGCAGGAATTCGTCAATGATCTGTTTCAGGTTCAGCAAGCGCGGCTGGCCGTCGACCAGGGCCACCATATTGATACCGAAGCTATCCTGCAGCTGGGTCAGCTTGTACAGGTGGTTCAGTACCACTTCGGGCATTTCGCCACGTTTGAGCTCGATCACCACGCGCATACCGGATTTGTCCGATTCGTCGCGCAGGTCGGAAATGCCCTCGATCAGCTTTTCGCGTACCAGCTCGCTGATGCGCTCCAGCAGGCGGGCCTTGTTCACCTGGTACGGGATCTCGTCCACAATGATGGCCTGGCGGTCGCCCTTGCCGATGTCTTCAAAGTGCACACGGGCGCGCATGATGGCGCGGCCACGGCCGGTGCGGTAGGCTTCCTTGATGCCGGCGGTACCGTAGATGATGCCGGCGGTAGGGAAATCTGGCGCCGGGATGATGTCGATCAGCTCGTCGATGGTCATCTCGCTATTGGCCAGCAAGGCCAAGCAGCCATCGATGACTTCGCTGATATTGTGCGGCGGAATATTGGTCGCCATGCCCACGGCAATACCGGAGCTGCCGTTAATCAGCAGGTTCGGGATGCGTGCAGGCAGAATCAGCGGCTCGTGCTCGGAGCCGTCGTAGTTCGGCCCGAAGTCGACGGTTTCCTTGTCGATATCGGCCAGCAGCTCGTGCGCAATGCGCGCCATGCGGATTTCGGTATAACGCATCGCGGCGGCGTTATCGCCATCCACCGAGCCAAAGTTACCCTGGCCATCTACCAGCGGGTAGCGCAGGCTGAAGTCCTGCGCCATACGCACGATGGTGTCGTACACCGCGCTGTCGCCGTGCGGGTGGTATTTACCGATCACATCACCCACGATACGGGCAGACTTCTTGTAGGCACGGTTCCAGTCGTTCGACAGTTCGTGCATGGCAAACAGCACGCGGCGGTGTACCGGCTTCAGGCCGTCGCGCACGTCCGGCAGGGCACGGCCCACGATGACGCTCATGGCGTAATCGAGATAAGAACGACGCATCTCCTCTTCGAGGCTGATGGGAAGCGTTTCCTTGGCAAAAAGCTGGTCGGTCATGGAAATCCGTATCAGAGGCAAAAAATATCGCCCATTCTACCACAAACCCATGTCCGGCAAGCCCTGGCGGCGCGCAGCGGGCATGCAAAAATAGCGCAAGCGCTTTTTGCAGCACATTGCACAGCCCGCACCATGCAAAAGCCCCCTGGCCATCGCAACAGGGGGCTTCTTTTGCCTGGCAGCCGCTTAGCGCGTGCCGATGTGCAGCTTTTTCTCCAGGCGGGAAATACCCCACGCCATCAGCATGGTCAGCGCCAGGTAAATGAACGAAATCGTGAGATACGGCTCCCAGTAGCGCGAATACACCCCAGCTACCGTACGTGCCGCGTAGGCCAGCTCGGCCAGACCGATGGCCGACACCAGCGAGCTGTCTTTCAGCAGCATGATGGCCTCGTTGCCCAGCGGTGGCAGCATGCGGCGGAAAGCCTGCGGCACAATGACAAACTTCATGGTCTGGCCATAGCTCAGGCCTAGCGAGCGCGCGGCCTCCATCTGGCCACGGTCAATAGACTGAATGCCGGCACGGAAAATCTCGGTGATATAAGCACCTGCATTCAGCGTCAGCGCCAGCAGGCCCGACAGGAAGGCACCATAGTTCTGACGCAGGTCACGCGCCAGCTCGCCGTCGATCAACACGCCATCCACCGGGTGAATCAGCATGGGCATCAAGGCAAAATGCACCAGCAAAATTTGCACAAACAGCGGCGTGCCACGGAAAAATGCCACATACGCAGCAGAAGGCCAGCGCACGCCAAACTTCAACACATACTTGGCCGCACCATGTTTGGCCTCTGCCAGACGTGCCATACCCATAAACAGACCGATCAAGGTACCCAACACCACGGCAACCAGGGTAATACCTACGGTCATCTTTGCACCTTCAACAAACAAAGGCGCGTAATCGGCAATCATGCCCCAACGGAAATCCATGCTCTGCTCCCGGCTTTATAAAAAGAAAACGGCGGATCTGCCCGCAGACCCGCCGCTGCCCGTTTTGTTATTTGGCGCCGAAGTATTTATTGAAAATCTGGTCGTACGTACCATCAGCCTTGATGGCTTTCAGGCCGGCATTCACCTTGCCAAGCAGCTCGGTATTGCCTTTTTTCACAGCAAAACCGTAGTACTCGGGGGCAAAGCTCTTGGTATCTTCTACCGTGGTCATGCCGTGTTGCGGGTTGTTTTTAACGTAGTTGATTACCACGCCGTTATCACCTACCGCCGCATCCACACCACCGGTTTCCAGCTCTTTCAGCGCCAGTGGCATGTTTTCAAAGCGCTTGATATTCGGATTGGTCTTGCCTAGCAGTTTTTGCACCACTTCATCACCGGTGGTACCGGTCTGCACGGCAACTTTTTTGTTTTTCAGGTCCTGGAAGGTTTTTACGTCCGAGACACCTTTGGCCACAGCAATCAGCTGACGCGCTTCAAAGTACGGATCAGAAAAATCCATGCTCTGCTTGCGCTCGTCGGTAATGGTAATGGCCGACGACAGGATATCGCGATCGCCCTGATCCACCGTGGCAAACATGCCCTCCCATGGGGTATTGATGAACTTCACCTTGAAGCCACCCTTGGCTGCCGCAGCGCTGAGCACTTCGACATCAAAGCCGACAATTTCACCTTTGTCGGTCTGGAATTCAAACGGTGCATAGCTGGCATCCGTGCCCACTACGTACTCTTTGACATCCCCCCCAGCTGCAGACGCTTCTGCCACAGGCGCCGAAGCCCCGGCTGCCTCTGGTGCTTTCTGGCCGCAGCCAGACAAGGCAAAAGCAGACAACAGCATACCTGCCAGCAATGTTCTTCTCGTTTGTTTCATCCCTAATCTCCTTGATTTCCTGCGCTGAACCCATTTCCTTTTGGGATTGGGCTGCGTGCTAATATAGCAACCTCAAACTGGGGCTACAATGCGAAAAACCCCCGGGCCAACCGAACAGAATCATTCAAATGCAATTAACCCGCACCATTGCTTCCATCCTCATCGCTGCCGTGGCATTTTCTGCCACCCCCAGCTTTGCAGAGGGTGAAGATGCCCCGCTTCCGGGCGATTTCCAGCCAGCCCCCCTTCCCAAGGCACCCAAAGCCAAACCGCTGAACCTGCCACCTGTCAGCCCCGCTCCTGCCCCCGAGAAACGCAGCGAAGCGCGCCAGCAGCAGGCAAACCAGACAAAAACCACAAAAAAGGCCAGCGCCAGCAGCAAGAAAGCCAGCAAAAACAAGCCTCAAGCCAACAAACCCGGCAGCAAAGCCCGCAAGGCAACACAAGTTACCCGCACGCAAAAAGCTAGCAAAAAGCGCGCCCAGGCAAGCAAGGCTGTGGCAAAACGCCAGAAAACCACGCTGCGCAGCCAGGCCAAGGCTCGTCAGACAGTACGTAGCAAAAAAGCAACGTTACTGAAATCCAAGGCGGTGCGCGAGGCAAAACGCCAGAAAAGCCGGCCAAACGCCCGCGTACAAAAAACAAATAGCCGCCAGCTGCAAGCCAGCAAAAAAGCGGCAAAGCGCAGCAAGGCCGTAAAAAAGACACGGCAGCATCTTGCCAAGCAGAAAAAGTGACGGCATAATTCGTCTTCTTCGCCGGTGTAGCTCAGTTGGTAGAGCAGCTGACTTGTAATCAGAAGGTCGAGGGTTCGACTCCTTTCTCCGGCACCAATACCAAAAGCCCCGCACAGCAACTGTGCGGGGCTTTTGCTTTATCCTGCTGCCCTGCCTGGCAGCAGGGCAGCCGTCATCAGACCGGCTCTACCGCCTCGCCCTCCTGCTGTAAACGCCACATTTCCGCATAGCGCCCACCTTGGGCCAATAGCTCACGATGCGTGCCGCGCTCCACAATACGCCCACCATCCATCACCAGAATGCAGTCGGCCTCGGCGATGGTGGACAAGCGGTGCGCAATGATCAGCGTGGTACGGTTGGCCGCAATACTGAGCAGCTCGGCCTGGATGGCTTTTTCGGTACGCGAATCCAGCGCACTGGTGGCCTCGTCAAAAATCAGCACCGGCGGGTTTTTCAGAATGGTGCGGGCAATGGCCACGCGCTGCTTCTCGCCGCCCGACAGCTTGAGCCCGCGCTCGCCCACCGTGGTGTCGTAGCCATCCGGCAGCCCCATGACAAAATCGTGAATGTGCGCCGACCGGGCTGCTTCTATTACCTCATCGCGCGTGGCATCGGGCCGGCCATAGGCAATGTTGTAGTAGATACTGTCATTAAACAGCACGGTATCTTGTGGCACGATACCGATATGCGCGCGCAGGCTGTCCTGGCTGAGTTCGCGCACATCCGTGCCGTTAAAGCGGATCGCCCCGCTGCTGACATCGTAAAAGCGGAACAGCAAACGCGACAGCGTGGACTTGCCCGCACCGCTGGCGCCCACCACTGCCACGGTATGGCCGGCAGGAATGTCAAAACTGACATCGTGCAAGATGGTGCGTTTGGCGTCGTAGCCAAAGCCTACGCCCTCAAAACGGATCGCCACTTCCCGGCTGGCTAATGGCTGTGCCGACGGGCGGTCTGCTACCTCGGCCCCGACATTCAGCAAGGTGAACATGCGCTCCATATCCGCCAGGGAATGGCGGATTTCGCGGTAAACAAAACCCAGGAAATGCAGCGGCGCCCACAACTGGGTAATAAAAGTCGCCACCAGCACCACATCCCCCACCGTCATCTCGCCCTGGTTTACACCGCGTGCGGCCAACCACATGATCAGCGTGACACCGGTGGCAATGATCACGCCCTGCCCCGCGTTAAGGAACGATAGCGATACCTGGTTCTTGATGGCGGACTGCTCCCACGACGCCAGGTTGCCGTCGTAACGACGGGTTTCGTAGCCCTCGTTACCAAAGTACTTGACCGTTTCGTAGTTGATCAGCGCATCGATCGCCTTGCTGTTGGCCTTGGAATCCAGGTCATTCATGCTGCGGCGAAACACCGTGCGCCACTCGGTAATCACCAGGGTAAACACGATATAGATGGCAATGGTGGCAAAGGTCACCACGGCAAACCAGGCATTGTAACGATGCAACAGAATGCCGATCACCAGCCCGATTTCCACCAGCGTAGGCAGGATGTTGAACACGGTAAAGTTCAGCAAGAAGCCGATACCCTTGGTGCCGCGCTCGATATCACGGCTCATGCCGCCAGTCTGGCGCTCCAGGTGAAACCGCAGGCTCAGGCGGAACAGGTGCGAGAACACCTCGCGCGCCACCGTGCGCACCGCCCCCTGCACCACGCGGGCAAAAATGGCATCGCGCAGCTCGCCCAGCACACTGGACAGCAACCGCGCCAGGCCATAGCCCGCCAATGCCATCAGCGGCACCACGGCCATAGTGGCCGGCAGCGACAGCTGGTCCACGATATCTTTCAGGTACAGCGGCGTGGTCACCCCCGCCACCTTGGCCGCAATCAGGCAGGCCAGCGCCAGCAGCACGCGCAGCTTGAAGCGCCACAGGTACGGCAGCAGGGTCTTCAGGGTTTTCAGGTCGTTACGGTCGGTCGGCGGCGGGGTGTTGCCGTGGGCAAAATGACGCATGCAGGCTTTCGGTGGTGGCGGTGCGGCTTAATGCAGCACGCGCGGGGCAATCAGGTGGAATTCGGGAATCTCGGCGTCAAAGGCATGACCATCGTCGGCTTCCATCTGGTAGCTGCCGCGCATGGTGCCATACGGGGTCGTCAGCGCCGAGCCGCTGGTATAGGTGTAGCTTTCGCCCGGCTGCAGGTGCGGGTGCTCGCCCACCACCCCCATGCCGCGCACCTCTTGCACCTTGCCGGTGGCGTCGGTAATCACCCAGTGGCGCGACAGCAGCCTGGCCGGCTGCTCGCCCGTGTTCTTGATGGTGATGCGATAGGCAAACGCGTAGCGGTCTTCTGCCACGCTGGAGTGCTGCTCCTGGTAGATAGCCTCGGCCGATACGGTGATATGGTATTTCTGGCTCACGATAAGTCCTTTGATGCGGGCGGCCAACTACTGGCCGCCACAGCGCGATACGAAGGCTAATTGTACGCCACGCATCGCGCCGGCGGGGGCGATCGCTTACAATGGCGCCCATTTCCAGCCCTGCCCACGATAACGCCATGAGCCAATTCCGTATTGCACCGTCCATCCTGTCTGCCGACTTTGCCCGCCTGGGCGAGGAAGTGCGCAATGTCATTGCCGCTGGCGCCGACATCATCCACTTCGACGTGATGGACAACCACTACGTACCCAACCTCACCATGGGCCCAATGTTCTGCGAGGCGATTCGCCCGCACAGCAGCGCTCCTATCGACGTGCATCTGATGGTAAAGCCGGTAGACGCACTGGCTGCCGCGTTTGCCAAGGCCGGTGCCGACATCATTACCTTTCACCCGGAAGGCTCCGAGCACATCGACCGCACCCTGGGCCTGATCAAGGAAGCAGGCTGCAAAGCCGGCCTGGTATTCAACCCGGCCACCCCGCTGAGCTACCTGGACCACGTGATGGACAAAATCGACATGGTGCTGATCATGTCGGTGAACCCCGGCTTTGGCGGCCAGAAGTTCATCCCGCATGCGCTGGAAAAAGTGCGTGCCGCCCGCCAGCGCATCGATGAATACACCGCCAAACACGGCGGCGAAATCTGGCTGGAAGTGGACGGCGGCGTGAAAGTAGACAATATCGCCGAGATTGCCGCCGCTGGTGCCGACACCTTTGTCGCCGGCAGCGCCATCTACAACACACCAGACTACAAAGCCACCATCGACGCCATGCGCGCCGAGCTGGCCAAGGTTGGCCGCGTGTGAACGGCTACATCGTCACAGGTGCCTCTCGCGGGCTAGGCGCCGCGCTGGTGGCGCAGCTGCTGGCCGACGGCGGCCACGTGGTAGCCATTGCCCGCGACTGCAGCCCACTGCCGGCGCACCCGCAGCTGGCCACCATCGACGCCGACCTGGCCGACAGCCACCTGCTGCCACTGCTGGCCGAGCGCGCACTGGCTCAGCTGGCCAGCTGCGCCAGCCTCACGCTGATCAACAACGCCGGCACCGTGCAGCCCATCGCCAGTGTCGGCAGCTTTGCCGACGGCGTGGCCGAGCAGGCCCTGGCGCTGAACCTGACGGCGCCAGTTGTGCTGTGCAATGCCTTTGTGGCGCACACTGCCGGTTTTGGCGGCACGCGCCGGGTGCTGAACATCTCGTCGGGTGCGGCGGCCAACGCCTACCCCGGTTGGGCGGTGTACTGCGCCAGCAAGGCCGGGCTGGACCACTTCACCCGCACCCTGGCACTGGAGCAGCAGGCGGCGGCCAACCCTGTGCTGGCGGTATCGCTGTACCCCGGTGTAGTGGATACCGGTATGCAGGGCGAGATTCGCGCCGCCGACCCGGCACACTTCCCCAACCTGCCGCGCTTTACCGCACTGAAGACCGAAGGCCAGCTGACCCAGCCCGCCGACTGCGCCGCGGCGATCTGCCGCTACCTGCATAGCGCTGGCTTTGGCCAGCAGGCGGTGGCGGATATACGCCTGCTGTAAAGTGCCAGCGCCGCACAAAAAAAGCCGCCCAGTGGGCGGCTTTTTTACGCTGGCGATAGCTTACTTCACCTTTTTAGCCTGCGGCTTGCGCGGCTTGGCCTTGGCTGCAGCCTTCGGCGGCAGCGGCATGGCTTCGGCCGGGGCGGCGGCTTCGGCAGCATCTACATGCGGCTCGGTGGCCTCGGCAGCCTCCTCGCCATCATGCTTGCCCGTTACGCCAGCAAACCACGACGGCGGCTTGAGCTCGTCCAGCGTCAGCACGTTGGCCGCAGTGGGCACCACGGTGAACACCGGCTGGCCGTGGTTGCGCACGGCCATCTGCGTACGCAGGGTCATGCTGAAACCCGTCAACTTAGGGACACGCAGCGTGCGCTGCTCTTCCATGGCTAGCAGCTTGGCCTGGCTATCCACCAGCAGCTCGGTCTGGCTGTCGGATGCCAGCTCGCCCTGCGTCTTGGCCACCTCCTCGGACAGCTTGTCAGCCAGTGCCTGCACCTCCTTGCTGGCGCTATAGCGCTTCACGCGGGCGGCCACTTCCTGCAGCATGACACGCCCCAGCTGCGCATCGGCTGCCGGGTCCAGCGTGAGGCGGATGCGATAGCTGGCGCCCTTCTGGCGGTCACTTTCGCTCAGCGGCTGGAAGGTAAAGGCTTTTTTGTCCACCGCTGCGTACGCCTTGCCGATAATCAGCGGCAGGTCGCGCATCACGGCATCCACCGGGATATCCGCTACTTTGTCTTGCGGTGCATTGAGTTTCAGCAGCTTGCCGTGCAGCTGTGGCAGCGCCAGGTCCAGCGCCGAGGCATCCACCCAGGCGGTCAGGGTATTGAGCTGAAACAGCATGGGCACGCGCACCCAGCTTTCCACATTGGGCCGGGCAAAGCGGAAGGTTGGCACCAGCTCGATGCGGCTGGCCGGCATGTCTACCGCACCGCGCATGTCGAAGCTAAACGAGCGCGCCACGTCTTTGACCAGATCCGGGTTGGCCAGGCTGCCCAGCTCGGCCGGGATAGCTAGGTCGCTGATGCGCAGGCTGCCGTCAAAGTTGTAGCGCGCATCCAGGCTGCTGTGCTGCAGGGTGTAGATGGCAGCATCGTCTGCCGTCTTGTTGGCCAGCGGCGACGTGGCGCAGCCGGCCAGCGCCAGGCTGGCGGCTACGGGCAGGCAGATTCGGGTAACAAAAGGCATGACACTCTCCCGGGCAGCAGTGCGGGTCAGGCCGCGCCACCATGACAAAAGAAAGTGCGCATCATAAAGAAGCCACCGCGCCGGCACAAGGCGCGATGGCGGGCATCCTGTACAATGATGGCCATTTCTATTGCCACCCTGCACTGCCATGAACCTGAAACACATCAAAGCCATCGCCTTCGACCTGGACGGCACTCTGGTCGATTCCATTGCCGACCTGGCCGCCAGCGCCAACGCCATGCGCCAGGCACTGGGCCTGCCAGCGCTGGACGCCGAGCGCATCAAAAGCCATGTGGGCGACGGCGTGGCCAGCCTGGTGCACCGCGCCCTGACCGACGACAAAGACGGCCAGGCCGACGAAGCGCTGTGGGCACAAGGCTTCACGCTGTTTATCCAGCACTACCGCGCCAACCTCACCACCCACACCCGCATGTACCCCGGCGTAGCAGAAAGCCTGAACCTGCTGCGCAGCCTGGAGCTGCCGCTGGTGGTGATTACCAACAAATCGCACCGCTTGGCCGTGCCGCTGCTGGCCGAGCTGGGTATCGACACCGCCTTCAGCATGATTCTGGGCGGCGACAGCCTGGCCGAGAAAAAACCGTCGGCGCTGCCGCTGCTGCATGCCGCCGCCGTACTGAACGTGAAACCGCAAGAGATGATCATGGTCGGCGACTCGGAAAACGACATCCTGTGCGCCAACAAAGCCGGCGCGCTGGCCGTGGCGGTAAGCTACGGCTACCGCGATGCGGCCATGCTCGGTGCCGACCTGGTAGTAGACAGCCTGGTCGACCTGTTTGCCCTGCTGAAAAAGTCGGCCGACCCGCACGCCAACGTGCGCATGTAATGCTGCAGCGCCGCGCCGCCTGTACGGCGGCCGGCTTTTGCGACACAATAGCCCTGCATACCGACAACATTCCCCCGCTGCCGACATCATGAAATTCCTGCCCAATCGTGCCAGCTGGCGATGGCAAAGCCCAGCCCGCCGCCGCTCATCCCACGAAACGAACTGACACCATTGGACACCCGCATGACACCGCAAGCTTTCAACGAGCTGGCCCAGGCCGGCTATAACCGCATTCCTGTTACCCTCGAACTGTTCGCCGACCTGGACACCCCGCTGTCGGTGTACCTGAAGCTGGCCAACCAGCCCTACTCCTACCTGCTGGAGTCGGTGGTGGGGGGCGAGCGCTCTGGCCGCTACTCCTTCATCGGCCTGCCAGCCACCACGCGTATCCGCGTGCAAGGCAACAGCGTGCAGGTGGAATACGGTGACAAAGTCATCGAGCGTTACGAAGGCAACCCGCTGACCTTTATCGAAGAATTCAGCCAGCGCTTCAACACCCCGCCTATCGACGGCCTGCCGCGCTTTACCGGCGGCCTGGTAGGCTACTTTGGCTACGACACCGTGCGCTATGTAGAGCGCCGCCTGGCAGCCACGCAAAAGCCCGACCCGGTAGGCACGCCCGACATTTTGCTGATGCTGTCCGAAGAGCTGGCCGTGGTCGACAACCTGTCCGGCAAGCTGTACCTGGTGGTGTATGCCGACCCGGCCGTGCCCAATGCCCTGCCCAAGGCCAATGCCCGCCTGGCACAGCTGCGCGCCCGCCTGCGCGACAACGTGGCCATCCCGCTATCGCTGCCGTCCACTGCCACCACCGCACAGAGCGAATACGGCGAAGAAGCCTTCAAGCGTGACGTCGCCAACGCCAAAAACTACATTCTGGACGGCGACATCATGCAGGTAGTGCTGGCGCAGCGCATGAGCATGCCGTTCAGTGACTCGCCGCTGTCGCTGTACCGCGCGCTGCGCAGCCTGAACCCGTCGCCGTATATGTTCTTCTACCACTTCGACGACTTCCACGTGGTAGGCGCCTCGCCAGAGATCCTGGTACGCCGCGAGAACGACACCGTCACCGTGCGCCCCATCGCCGGCACCCGCCCGCGTGGCAAGACCCGTGAAGAAGACCAGGCACTGGCAGAAGACCTACTGGCCGACCCGAAAGAAATCGCCGAACACGTGATGCTGATGGACCTGGGCCGCAATGATGTTGGCCGCGTGGCCGACACCGGCAGCGTGAAGATCACCGACAATATGGTGATCGAGCGCTACTCGCACGTAATGCACATCGTCTCCAGCGTGGAAGGCACGGTCAAACCGGACGTGTCCAATATCGACATTCTGAAAGCCACCTTCCCGGCCGGCACCCTGTCCGGTGCACCCAAGGTACGCGCCATGGAAATCATCGACGAGTTCGAGCCTACCAAGCGCGGTGTGTACGGTGGTGCCGTCGGCTACCTGGGCTTTACCGGCGACATGGACCTGGCCATTGCCATCCGTACCGCCGTGATCAAGAACGAGGTGCTGTACGTGCAGTCCGGCGCCGGCGTGGTGGCCGATTCGGTACCGCAGTCGGAATGGGAAGAAACCCAGAACAAGGCCCGCGCCGTGGTGCGCGCCGCCCAGCTGGTACAAAGCGGCCTGGACGCCTGACAGCACCGCGCTGCGGCCAACCTTTTCCCAGCCCGCCATTGGCGGGCTTTTTCATGGTTCAGGCCTCGCCCGTTACCGGCAGCTCGCGCTGCGCCAGCCAGTCCTGCAACTGCGGTGGCGCCATGGGCCGGCCATAGAAATAGCCCTGCACCTCGTCGCAGTGCAGCGCGTGCAGCTGGGCCAGCTGGCTGGCGGTTTCCACGCCCTCCGCAATGGTGACAAAGCCCAGCGAGCGCGACAGACTGACAATAGCCTCCACGATGGCAGCGCCGCGCGGGTCGTTGTCCAGGTCCAGGATAAAGCTGCGGTCGATCTTGAGCCGGTCTATCGGGAAACGGCGCAGATAGTTCAGCGATGAATACCCGGTACCGAAATCGTCTATCGACAAACGCACGCCCAGCGCGTGCAAGCGCTCCATCACCAGCAAGGCATCGTCCGGGTTATCCAGCACCACGCTTTCGGTCAGCTCCAGCTCCAGGCAGGCCGGCGCCACTCCGGCGTCGGCCAGGTACTGCGCCGCCTGCTGCACCAGCCCCGGCTGGCGGAACTGCAGGGCAGACAGGTTCACCGCCACCTGCGGCACCGCCACCCCGGCCGCGTGCCATGCGGCCAACTGGCCGATGGCCTCGCGCATTACCCACGCCCCTAGCGGCACAATCAGGCCGCTCTCCTCGGCCAGCGGGATGAACTCGCCAGGCGACACCATGCCCAGCGTGGGGTGCTGCCAGCGCACCAGCGCCTCCACGCCCACCAGCTGGCCATCCAGTGTGCACTGCGGCTGGTAGTGCAATAGCAGCTGCTGGTTGTCCAGCGCACTGCGCAGGTCCGATTCCAGCTTGAGGCGGCTGACGGTGCGCTGCTGCATATGCTGCGCAAAGAAACGGAAGGTATTGCGCCCTTCGTCTTTGGCGCGGTACATGGCCGCATCGGCACAGCGCAGTAGCACTTCCAGCGTGTCGCCATCGGTGGGGGCCATGGCAATGCCAATGGATGGCGTCACCACCATATCGTAGCCGGCAATGGCATAAGGCAGCCCTAGCGTAGCCAGTACGTGTTCGGCCCAATGCGCCGCCTCGGATGCGCTGGTTTCCGGCATCAGTACGATGAATTCGTCCCCACCCAGCCGCGACAGGGTATCGCGCTCGCGCACGGAGCTGGCCAGCCTGCGGCCAACTTCCTGCAATAGCTGGTCGCCCACGCTATGGCCCAGGGTGTCGTTGATGTTCTTGAAACGGTCCAGGTCGATGAACATCAGCGCCAGGCTGCTGCCATGGCTATGCATGGCAGATAGTGCCAGGCCGGCGTGGTCGCTCAGCAGGGCGCGGTTGGCCAGGCCGGTAAGGCTGTCGTAGTAGGCCAGGCGGCGGATATAGGCTTCCGACTGTTTCTGGCTGCTGATGTCGCTGAATACACTGATGTAGTGGCTGATCTGCCCGTCCTCACCACGCACACTGGATATGGACTGCCACTCGGGAAACACCGTGCCATCCTTGCGCCGGTTCCAGATTTCGCCCTGCCAGTAACCGTGCTCGTCGATGTCTTGCCACATGCGCTGGTAAAACGCCCGGTCCTGGCTGCCGGACGACAACACGCTGGGGCGCTGGCCGCGCACCTCTTCCAGACTGTAACCGGTAATGCGCGTGAAGGCGGCGTTGACTTCTACAATACGCTGCTGGCCGTCTGTGATGAGGATGCCGTTATGCGCGGCAGCCATCACGCGCGCCCATAGCTGCAGCGCGCCCTCGTCGCGGCGGCGCTGGGTCACGTCGCGCGACACCATGATGCAGGTTTCGCTACCGTTGGCCGCGACCTTGCGTGCGGCAGACAGCTCGAACCAGTGCGGGCCGTCTGGCAACACCAGCATGATCTGCTTGCCGCTGGATTCGCCGTGACATAAGGCTTCGACAATCACGCTATGAATAATGGCCGCCTGCTCTGGCGGCATGGCCTCGTGCACGTGTTTGCCCAGCAGGTATTCACGTGGCGAGACCAGCTTGTCGCTGGCAGTATGCGACCACACTTGCAAGTAGCGCCCGTCGGCGCTCATTTCAAACAGCAGGTCGGGAATGGCCTGCAGCAATGCCTCTTGTTCCTTGGCCAGGTTGCTGGCGCTGCGTTCGCGCTCGGCCAGCTCGCCCAGCGTGTGCTGCAGCTGCCGCTGCATGGTGTTGAATGCCTCGCACACGGCACGGGTTTCGCTAATCCCCTGCAAGGGCAACACCGGGGCGTGGCCGTGCTGCGCCAGCTGTAGTGCCGCTGCCTGCAGGTTGGCCAGCGGGCGTGCTACGTACAACCACAGCAGCAAATACAGCACCAATAGCAGGCAGCACAGCATGACGCAGGGCAGCACAAAGCTTTGCTGCAGCTTGCTGCGCTCTAGCGCCAGCTGCGGCCCCAGGTCGTAGGCCAGCACCACCATGCCTTTGCGCACGCCGCGCAGCTCTTGCCCTTCCTGGTCGGGCACGGATACCGCCAGGTACAGGTACTGCTTGTCGTAATCGGGGTGCAGGATGGCCAGGCTATGCTGCCAGGCCTGCTGCAACAGGCCGGCAGGCAAGCCTGGCAAGGTGTCGATGCTGCGGCCAACGTCTTGCTGCTGCATGGCGTGGGCAATCAGCCCACGGCTATTGGCCACCACCGCTTGTGCCAGGCGGGCGTCGGTCGCCAGCAGCATCAGCTCTTCGTTCACGCGCAGCGGGCCGGATAGCGACAGTTCCTGCAGCAGGTGGTAGGCGTCTTTCTGCGCTACCAGGCTGACGTCACGGAACGCTTGCTGCCTGCGGCCCTGCTCGGCCACACCGTAGGCGCCCGCCAGCGTGAGCAGCAGGAAAAACAGCACCACCATGGGCAGCAGGCTTTTCAGGGATAAGCGCATTACCGCCCCCCTTCCACAAAATCCGGCACCGCCAGACGGCCTAGCTGTACCGGTTTGGGCAGCAGGCCGGCACGCGACATCACATTGGCCAGGTTACGGGCTTCTTCGTCCAGCCGCCCGCCTAGCCAGCGCAGGTTTTCCTGCCGCCCCGGCAGGCGCAGGCCGGCAAATATCGGCGGCAGCTCGGCGTGTTTTACCCCCATCTGCGCGGCCATATAGGCATAGGCTTCGCTGCGCTGGCGGCTGAATTTGTCCAGCATGGCAAAGTGGCTATCCACCAGCGCCTGCACGGCCTGGCGAGTGGTGAGCAAGGCATCTTCGCGCACGGCCAGCACATCCACGATACGCCCGGGGATATCGGCGCTACTGAACAAAACGTGCGCGCCACCCGCACGCAGGCGGCTGGCCTGCGGCTCCATGGTGACCACGGCATCGATAGCGCCAAAATCAAACGCGGCTTCGTGCTGATCCAGCAACAGCGGCACGGGGATCACCTGGTCACGGCTCAGGCCCGCACGCTGCAGCATGGCATCCAGCATCACCGCCCCCACTGCGCTGGCTTCCACACCGATACGGCGGCCGGCCAGCTGGCCCAGGCTGGTAATACCGCTGCGCGCCAGCACCACGTCGCCGCCGTGCGAGACATCCAGCACGGCAATCACTTTTAGCGGAATACCTTCGGCCAGCGCGCTGATGACTTCATCCAGCGTCAGGCAAGCACCATCCAGCATGCCGGCACTGAGCGCCCGCAGGCTGCTGGTAGACGAACTGATACGCAGCAGACGCACCTGCTTGTGGTTCAGCACATGGCTATCGGCAGCCCAGGAAATAAACAGATAGCCTGGCCAGCCGTTACTGCCGATACGCAGCAGTGGCTCCGGCGTGGTACAGCCAGCCAGTGCCAGTGCGGCAAGGCCGGCTTGCAGCAGCTGGCGGCGGCTAAGGTGGCAGGATCGGGGCAAGTAAATGTTCATACAGCCAAAACAAGTGGGTATTTAGTGAATCATACTTAATAACCACCATGTTTCTATAGGTATTGCAGGAAATGGTGCGCTATATCACCTGCAGGTCACCCCGAGTGTAGCCACTGGCGCATAACGGGCTGTGCCTGGGCCAGTGCCGGGCCGGATAGCAGGGCAATGCCCTGTGCCTGCGCCCGCGCCGCTTCGCTGTCGGTAGCCGGGTATAGCGTGGCCAGCATGGCGTGGGCGTGCAGGCCACCCAGGCTGGCGGCACTATCGAGCTTGAACAGGTTATCCAGCCCGATACCGCGCTGGTGCAGCGCGGTGGGCGCCGTGGTTTTGCACTCCACCAGATAGAGCTGGTTATTGCACAGGATGGCCACGTCGTATTCGTTGGCCACCCCGTCGTGCACTACTTTCACCCCCACGGCCGCATCGCTGATGGGCAGGGCGGGCTGTAGCGCTGCCACCTGCGACAGCAGCCACACTTCCAGCCAGCCGCCGCCAAGAAAAAAACGCACCGATGCGTCGTGGCAACGCACGTGGCCAGCCTGATCGATCTCCACCAAGCCGCAGCTGGCCAGCCAGTGGCGCAGCGCCCGCTCGCCGCGCGGTAGTGGGTGGCGGCTGTACTGGCGGGTGTCCAGGTCATTGCACAGGCGGTTCAGCAGCGATAGCGCCGCCGGGCGCTGCGCGGCCAGTGCGGCCAGGCCGGCTGCCAGTGCCTCCAGCCGCTGCGGGCGCTGGGCCAGGCGGTAATGGATATGCTCGATACGGCTACCGTACAGCGCAAAGTAAGCCGCCAGCGTCAAGCCATCGGCAATATCGCTGCCGGTGCGCAGGCCGGTGTGCTCGCCACCCAGCAGCCAGATCAGGCGGTCGCTATGCGGGGCAATACTCATCAGCGGCAGCTGGCGCTCGCGCGCCAGGTCGTAGGCCAGCGCAGCCTGCACCGGCGACGCGGCACTGATATTGAACGCCACCGCCCCCTGCGCCAGTGCGGCCAACTGCTGGCGCAGCGCCAGCGGCTGGGTATCGGCCGCCAGCGTCACCACACTGGCCGGCAGGTGCAGGCTACGGCACACCCCGGCGATATCGGTAGCCAGCCCCAGCTCGCTACGGTGGCACAGCAGGCTGACCTGGCTCACGCCAAAGCGGCGGTCCAGCGCGGGAGTGATGATGTCGCTTTCTACACGGTTTACAAAAGCCAGCAGGTGCATGGCAAAGCCTCGGCAAGAGATGGCAGCATCTTAGCCACGCCAGAGGGCTGCGGCCAAGCCTGCACTATGCCGCAGGCGGCAAAACGCCGCGCTCAAGCGGCCTGCTGCGCCGCCCGGATAACCGACAGCAGCGCCGCCAGCTCGGCCAGGCCGGCCTGCCACTGCGTATGGCCGGACGCCACATTGATATGGCCGGCATCGCGCAGCCATACCAGCGGCGCCTGCCACAGCGCGGCCATGCGCGCGCTGCGCAGCGGCAGGCTGTACGGGTCGCTGTCGCTGGCCACTACCCGCGCAGCAAAAGGCAGCGCGGCCTGCGGCAGCGGGGCAAACGGCTGCAGCTGGGCGGGCGCGCTGGCGCGCTCCACATCGGCCGGGGCCACCAATAGTGCACCGGCCAGCTTGTTACCGTAGCGGGCGGCGTAGTGCGCCACCGTAGCGCAGCCCAGGCTGTGGGCGATGACCACCACCGGCTGCGTGGCAGCCTCTACCGCTGCGTCCAGCGCGGCCAGCCAGTCGCCCAGCTGCGGCGCGTGCCATTCGTGGTTGGCTACGCGCTGCGCGCCCAGCAGCTGCTGCCAGTGGCTTTGCCAGTGGTCCGAGCCGGAGTTGTTCCAGCCCGGCTGGATGATAAAGTCGAACCCGGAAAAATCGTATGCCATGCCGCTACTCCTGCCAATGTCATTTGCTGTTACCTTAGCAGCGCTTTTATATTTCCAAAAAGACTGATTTATTGTTTTTTTATTTCTCATGGCAATATAAACGCCCAAGGAAAGCGCGCCTGATCTGGTAAAATCGCCGCTGCCTAGGTGCTTGCCCGGCTCGGCCGGCAAGTTAAACGGGAAACAGCCCCAAGCTGTGCTGCCCCCGCAACGGTGTGTTTCATCTGGCTGCCCCGCGCAGCTGCCCGGCCCCTGCGCCACTGTACCTGCCGGTACGGGAAGGCGGGCCAGTGGCGAAACCAGCCCGGATACCGGCCCAGGCCACGCTGTGTGCCGCCAGACACCCTGGCCGCACGCTTTACCATGCTGCGGAGGGCGGCATGCGGCCAGCCCCCTGCCCGCCCGCCCCCGCTGTACACCGGAAACACCGTGCAGCCCATGTCTTCTCTTTCATCACCGCGCCCGGCCCACACTGCGCTACGCCTGCCCCCGGCCAGCCTGCTGGCCCTGCTGCTGGCCATTAGCGTGACGACCTTGCTGCTGGCCTGCGCCAGTGGCAGCGTGGCACTGGGGCCCGGCCAGTTATGGCAGGTACTGCAGGGCCGGGGCGATGCGCTGGCCACCACCCTGCTGCAGCTGCGGCTGGAACGCGCCCTGACCGCCTGGATAACCGGTGCCGCGCTGGCGCTGGCCGGCCTGCTGATGCAATCGCTGCTGCGTAACCCGCTGGCCGACCCCTACGTGATGGGCGTCTCCGGCGGCGCCTCGGTGGGCGCCCTGCTGGCGCTGTGGCTGGGCCTGGCCGTGTGGCAGGTAGACCTGGCCGCTGTTGCCGGCGCGCTGGTGCTGTCCGGTGTGCTGTTCTGGCTGGCGCGGCGCGACTTTGGCCGCAGCAGCGGCACCGTGCTGCTGCTACTGACCGGTGCGCTGCTGTCTACTGCTTGTGGCGCGGTGATTTCGCTGCTACTGACCATTGCGCAAGACAACCAGCTGCGCGGCATGGTGTTCTGGCTGGTGGGCGATATCTCCGGCACGCCGCTAAGGCCGTGGCCGTGGCTGGTGCTGCTACCGGCCATGCTGCTGGCCTGGTGGCAGGCCCCGGCCATCAACCTGCTGGCGCTGCACGGCGACCACGCCGCCACGCTGGGCGTGCCGCTGGCGCGGCTGCGCCGCCTGCTGCTGCTGCTGGCAGCCAGCCTGACTGCCACCGCCGTCAGCCAGGGGGGCAGCATCGGCTTTGTCGGCCTGATGGTGCCGCACGCCTGCCGCCTGGTGTGCGGGCCCAACCTGCGCCTGCTGATCCCCGCCTCCATCCTGGCCGGCGCCAGCCTGCTGGTACTGGCCGATACCCTGGCGCGCACCGTGGTGGCACCCATGCAGCTGCCGGTGGGCATTCTTACCGCGCTACTGGGCGTGCCGGTGCTGTTCTGGCAGCTGTCGCGCACGCGCCGGAGGCTGGCATGATGCTGCACACAGACAAACTCAGCATTCTGCAAGGCCAGCGCCACCTGCTGCACCAGCTGGGCTGGCAAGTGCAGGCCGGCGAAGTATGGTGGCTGGCCGGGCGTAACGGCTGCGGCAAAAGCACGCTGCTGGCCACGCTGGCCGGGCTGCGCCCCCCCGCACAGGGCAGCATCAGCCTGTGCGGCCAACCTTTAGGCACCACCGCACCGCGCCTGCGCGCCCAGCGCCTGGCGCTGCTGCCGCAAGCCAGCCACGACGCCTTCGACTACGCCGTGATCGACGCGGTAGCCGCCGCGCGCTACCCGTGGCCAGACGACGGCCACAACCCCGGCCGCATTGCCGCCGCGCTGAACGCCTTCGACCTGGCACGCTTGGCCGAGCGCCCGCTGCAGGCGCTATCCGGCGGCGAGCGCCAGCGCGTGGCGCTGGCCAGCGTGATGGCGCAAGAAGCCCCGCTGATCCTGCTGGACGAGCCCACCAATTCGCTGGACCTGGCGCACCAGGCCGCGCTGCAAGTACAGATACGCCGCTGGCAGGCCGAGGGCAAAGCCGTTGTTGTGGTGAGCCACGACCTGCAGTTTGCCCCCGCCATCGCCAGCCATGCCCTGCTGCTGGACGGCGCCGGCGGCCACAGCCAGCACCCCCTGGCCCAGCTCAGCGCCACCCACCTGGCAGAGGTACTGGGCTACCCGCTTACCCGCATCACCCATGCAGGCCACCCCTGCTTTTTACCCGGACACAGCACATGAGCCACACCGACGACCAAGGCCGCACCGAACGCCACAACGCCCGCATGGCACGCAAAAAAGAAATCATGGACGCCCGTATCGCCGCTGCCGACCAGCACCGCGGCGTATTTATCGTGAACGCCGGTAACGGCAAAGGCAAAAGCTCCAGCGGCCTGGGCATGGTGATGCGCGCGCTGGGCCACGACATGCAGGTAGGCGTGGTGCAATTCATCAAAGGCGCCATGGAAACCGGCGAAGAGCGCTTTCTGCGCCGCTTCCCCGAGCAGGTGCAGTTCCACGCCATGGGCGAGGGCTATACCTGGAACACGCAAGACCGCGAACGCGACGTGGCCCGCGCCAGCGAAGCCTGGGCCAAGGCACGCGAGATGCTGCAAAACCCGGCCATTGGCCTGGTGCTGCTGGACGAGCTGAACATCGCGCTGAAGTACAAATACCTGGACGTAGAGCAAGTACTGGACGACATCCTGGCGCGCCCGCTACACCAGCACGTAATCGTGACTGGTCGCGGCGTACCGGACGCGGTAGTGGAAGCCGCCGACACCGTCACCGACATGACGCTGGTCAAACACGCCTTTGCTGCCGGCATCGCCGCCCAGCCCGGCGTGGAGTGGTAGGCAAAGAGAACCTGAACCCCGTTGGCCACGAAAACCACGAACCAACACGAAAATAAGCCGTCATGACATTGATAGATACAGACCAAACAGCGACCAGCCGTCGGTTCTGTTCGTACCTTTCATGGTTTTCGTGGCAAAACGTTTTCCGCTATGCCCGACGGCTTGGCTGGATAAATACCAAGACAAAACCCATTAGCCACGAAAGAACACAAAAGCAAAGCTGCCCATTGCCATAGCACGCAGGCCTGAATGGTACCCAAAATGCCCAAGCCAAACGGCAAGCAACAGCAGTTTTTCGTGCCCTTTCGTGGTTTTCGTGGCCAAAAACCAAATAAAGAAAGCCCCATGAGCTGCAAAGCCCTTCTGCTGTCTGCCATCGCCTCCGGCCAGGGCAAGACCACCGTTACCGCCGCGCTAGCGCGCCGCCTGGTGCGCGACGGCTACCGCGTGCGCGTGTTCAAAACCGGGCCGGACTTCATCGACCCGCTGCTGCTGGCTGCCGCCAGCGGTGGCACGGTAGACGTGCTGGACCTGTGGATGTGCACGCCCGCGCAGTGCCAAAGCCTGCTGGCACAAGCCGCCGCCGAAGCCGACTACGTGCTGATAGAAGGCGTGATGGGCCTGTACGACGGCCAGCCGTCCAGCGCCGACCTGGCCAAACAGTTTGGTGTGCCGGTACTGGCGGTGCTGGACTGCAGCGCCATGGTGGGCACCGCGCTGGCCATTGCCCGTGGCCTGCGCGACCACGGCAAGCTGCCGTGGGCCGGCCTGCTGGCCAACCGCGTCGCCAGTCAGGGCCACGCCGACATGATTCGCGCCTGCGCCACGCCAGACCTGCCGGTAGTAGGCTGCCTGCCGCGCCAAGCCGAATCGCTACCCGAGCGCCATCTGGGCCTGCACTTGCCTAGCGACCTGCCAGACCTGGCCGCGCGGCTGGACGCGCTGGCCGACGCGCTGCAGCTGGACCACGCCGTGCTGGCCGCCCTGCCCGACTTCGCACCACAGGCCCCAGCCCCGGTGGCCCTGCCGCCGCTGCTGGCCGGCAAAACCATCGCCGTGGCGCACGACGCGGCCTTTGCCTTTGTCTATGCGGCCAACCTGCGCACGCTGCAGGGCATGGGCGCGCGCATCGCCACCTTCTCGCCGCTGGCTAACGACCCCATTCCGGCCGATGCCGACGCGCTGTGGCTGCCCGGCGGCTACCCCGAGCTGCACGGTGCCACGCTGGCGGGTAACACGCGCTGGCTGGCCAGCGTGCAAGCCTTTACCGCCGCCGGCAAACCGGTATGGGCCGAATGCGGCGGCATGATGGCGCTGGCCGAACAGCTGCACGACACCCAGGGCCAGCCCCACCGCATGGCGGGCATCCTGCCGGGTAGCGTCAGCATGACCGCCAAGCTGGCCGGGCTGGGCAGCCAGGGTTGGCCGCACGCCGCTGGCGAGCTGCGCGGCCACACCTTTCATTACTCGCAGTTCGACACCCCACTGCCTGCCGCCGCCACCTGCCAGCGCAAGGCCGGTGGCAGCCCGGGCGAGGTGGTGTACCGCCATGGCAGCGTGCAGGCCAGCTACTTTCACGCCTACTTTGCCAGCCAGCCCGCCGCCGCTGCCGCGCTATTCCTGCCGGAGGCCGCATGCTAGGCACCAGCCTGCTACTGGCCGCCGGCCTGCTGGCCGACCGCGTGCTGGGCGAGCCCACGCGCTACCACCCGCTGGTGGGCTTTGGCCGCGCGACCAACTGGCTGGAAAAACGGCTGAACGTTGGCCGCAGCCGCCTGCTGCGCGGCGCTTTTGCCTGGGCGCTGCTGGTGCTGCCGCTGCCGCTACTGCTGGCCTGGGTACTGGCGCAGCTGCCCACGCTGGCCGCCACCGTGCTGAGCGTGGCGGTGCTGTACTTTACGCTGGGCCGCCAGAGCCTGATCGACCACACCCGCCCCATTGCCGACGCGCTGCTGCAGGGCAAGCTGGCCGAGGCGCGGGCGCTGACTGCGCGCATTGTCAGCCGAGACCTGAGCCAGGCCGACGACAGCGCCATCACCCGCGCTGCGACCGAATCGCTACTGGAAAACGGCCACGACGCCGTATTCGGCGCGCTGTTCTGGTTTGCCGTAGGCGGCGCACCGGCGGCGCTAGCCTACCGCCTGGCCAACACGCTGGACGCCATGTGGGGCTACCGTAACGACCGCTTCGAACGCTTTGGCAAAACCGCCGCCCGCGCCGACGACGTGCTGGGCTACGCGCCCTCGCGCCTCACCGCGCTGGCCTACGCCTTGGCCGGCAATACGCGGCTGGCGCTGGCCAGCTGGCGCCGCCAGGCACCGCAGTGGGATAGCCCCAACGCCGGGCCGGTGATGGCCGCCGGCGCTGGCGCGCTGGGCGTGCAGCTGGGCGGCGCCGCCGTCTACCACGGCCAGCTGGAAGCGCGGCCCGCGCTAGGCGCAGGCCCGGCCCCGCGCGCTGGCGACATCCGCCGCGCCGCGCAGCTGATGGACCGCGCCATCGTGCTGTGGCTGCTGTTGGCGCTGCCGCTATGAGTACACCTCTGCGCCCTGTGCACGGCGGCAACCTGCTGCAAGCCGTGGCCCGCTTTGGTGGCACGCCCGAACAATGGCTGGATTTGTCGGCCGCGCTGAACCCGCAGCCCTACCCGGCTGCGGCCACCGACCCCGCGCTGTGGTACACGCTGCCGCAGCCGGACGCCGCCCTGCACGCCGCCGCCTGCGCCTACTACGGCGCGGCCAAGCTGTTGCCGGTAGCGGGTAGCCAGGCCGCCATCCAGGCGCTGCCACGGCTGCGGGCCCCCGGCAGTGTAGCAGTGGCGCACCCCAGCTACGCCGAGCACGGCTGGCGCTGGGCACGCGCCGGGCACCAGGTAGCGCGCCACCCGCACGCCAAGCTAGCCGCGCAAGCGGGCCAGGTGGACGTGCTGATCCTGTGCAACCCCGACAACCCCAGCGGCCAACGTTGGCCGCAACACGCGGTGCTGGCCATGACGGCGGCGCAGGCGGCACGCGGCGGCTGGCTGGTGGTGGACGAGGCATTTGCCGACGTGACGCCCGCGCTGTCCGTAACCGCGCACGCCGCCACGCAGCCCGGCCTGGTGGTGCTGCGTAGCCCCGGCAAGTTCTTTGGCCTGGCCGGTTTGCGGCTGGGCTTTGTCGCTGCCGCGGGCGATATCCTGCAGGCGCTGGACGACGAGCTGGGGCCGTGGACCATCCCCGCGCCGGTGGCGCGCATTGCTAGCGCCGCGCTGGCCGACACTGCATGGCAAGCCAATGCGCAGCAGCAGTTGGCCGCGGGCCACACCCGCCTGGCCGTGCTGCTGCAGGCGCACGGGCTACCAGCTGATGGCTGCCATTTGTTTGCCGGCGGTGCCACCGCGCACGCCGCAGCCCTGCAACAACACCTGGCGCGGCACCACATCTGGTGCCGCCTGTTTACCGACCCGCAGCCCCGCTTCCGCCTGGGGCTGCCCGCCAGCGAGGCGCACTGGCAGCGCCTGGCCGCAGCGCTGGCCCGCTTTGCACCGGATACTTTATGAAACCCATCGCCCTTGCCCTGGCCTGCACCCTGGCGCTGCCCGCCATCACCGCCAGCGCCGCACCGATTACCGTTACCGACGACCAGGGCCAAACACTCACCCTGCCCGCCCCAGCCAAACGCGTGATCAGCCTGGCGCCGCACGTGACCGAGCTGATCTACGCCGCCGGTGGCGGCAGCCGGCTGATTGCCGCCGACGCCAACAGCAACTACCCGCCCGCAGCCCAAAACCTGCCGCAGGTGGGCAGCTTTCGCGGTATCGATATCGAACGCGTGATTGCCGCCAAGCCCGATTTGCTGATTGTGTGGCTGCACGGCCCGGCCGAAAAACAGCTGGCGCAGCTGAAGGCGCTGGGCATCCCCATGTATTACAGCGAGCCCAAGCACCTGGCCGACATCCCCGCCAGCCTGCGCAAGCTGGGTACGCTGCTGGGCAGCAGCACCGCTGCCGAGCAAAGCGCCCGCCAGTTTGATACCGAGCTGGCCGCGCTGCGCCGCCAGTACGCCGGCAAGCCCAAGCTGCGCGTGTTTTACCAGGTGTGGCACAAGCCGCTGTACACGCTAAGCGGCCAGCACATCGTCAACGACGCCATCGAGCTGTGCGGCGGCCAGAACATTTTTGCCCAGCTGCCCATCCCCGCCCCGGTGGTGAGCGAAGAATCGGTCATTGCGGCCAACCCGCAGGTAATGCTGGCCGCCGGCATGAAAAAACAAGACGACCTGCAGGCACGCTGGGCCGGCATCAACGCCGTTGCCGCCGTGCAGTACAAGCAGCAATACCAGATCGACAGTGACATCCTGAACCGCCCCACCCCGCGCTTCCTGCAAGGCACCCGCGCCGTGTGCCGCAGCCTGGACGCCGCACGGGCGGTCTACGCGAAAGTAAAACCATGATCCACACCACACCGCATTACCACCGCATTGCCTGCCTGTGTACCGAGGCGGTAGAAACCCTGTACCTGCTAGGCGCCGAGGACCTGATCGCCGGTATTTCCGGCTTTACCGTCTACCCGCCCGAAGCCCGCCAGCAAAAGCCCAAAATCAGCGGCTTTTCCAGCGGCAAGCTGGAAAAAATCATGGCGGTCACGCCCGACCTGGTGGTGGGCTATTCCAGCCTGCAAAGCGATATGCTGAAAGAAGTGGCCGAAGCTGGCGTGGATATCCTGCACTTCAACCACCACAGCGTAGACGGCGTACTGCGCATGGTGCGCGTGCTGGGCAGCCTTACCGGCCGCCGCCACGCCGCCGAGCTGCTATGCGAGCAGCTGGAAGGCCAGATCAGCGCCGCCCGCCTGGAAACCGCCGCGCGCGACGCCGCCGGCCTGCCGCGCCCGCTGGTGTATTTCGAAGAATGGCACGACCCCATCATCAGCGGCATCGGCTGGGTGGGCGAGCTGATTGCGCTGGCCGGCGGGCGCGACGCCTTTGCCGAGCTGGCCGGCCACGCCCGTGCCAAACAGCGCATCGTGGCCGATCCGCAAACCGTGATAGACCGCCAGCCAGACCTGATGGTAGGCAGCTGGTGCGGCAAGCGCTTCCGCCCCGAAACGGTACTGGAACGCGACGGCTGGCAAGGCGTACCAGCGGTGCGCAACGCCGAGCGCGGCCATATCATCGAGATCAAGTCCGCCGACATCCTGGCCCCCGGCCCCACACTGATCAGCCGCGGCCTGCCGCAGCTGCAGGCGCTGATCCGCCAATGGCACGAAGACCGCGCCGGCTAAGCATCTTTGCAGGCATTTTCAGCCACGAAAGCACACCGAAAGCACAGACAAAACCGCCCCGGCACGCCCACCGCTACCGGCACAAGCAACAGCGGCAAGCTTTCACGCTGTTTTCCGTGCCTTCAGTGTGCGTCAGTGGCAAAACCAAGAGAGACACCATGCCCGCCCAACCCTGGCCCTTCCCCACGCTGATGGTGCAAGGCTGCACCTCGGACGCCGGCAAAAGCACGGTGGTGGCCGCGCTGTGCCGCCTGCTGGCCGATGCCGGCTACCGCGTCGCCCCGTTCAAACCGCAAAACATGGCGCTGAACAGCGCAGTAACCGAAGACGGCGGCGAGATCGGCCGCGCCCAGGCGCTGCAAGCCATCGCCGCCCGCGTGGCACCGCATACCGACATGAACCCGGTGCTGCTCAAACCCAGCAGCGACACCGGCGCCCAGGTCATCATCCACGGCAAGGTGCGCGCCGACATGAACGCGCGCGACTACCACCAGTACAAAACCACCGCCATGGCCGCCGTGCTGCAGTCCTACCAGCGACTGCAGGCGCAGTACGACGTAGTGATGGTGGAAGGCGCCGGCAGCCCGGCCGAGGTCAACCTGCGCGAGCGCGACATCGCCAATATGGGCTTTGCCGAGGCGGTGGATTGCCCGGTGATCCTGGTGGCCGACATCGACAAGGGCGGCGTGTTTGCCCACCTGGTGGGCACGCTGGATTGCCTGAGCGATAGCGAACGCGCCCGCGTGGTGGGCTTTGTCATCAACAAGTTCCGCGGCGACATCAGCCTGCTGCAAGACGGGCTGGACTGGCTGGAAGCCAAAACCGGCAAGCCGGTGCTGGCGGTGCTGCCCATGCTGCACGGCCTGATGCTGGACGCCGAGGACGCCGTGCAAAGCCAACAGCAGCGCGGCGACTTCAACATCGTGGTGCCGGTGCTGCCGCGCATCAGCAACCATACCGACTTCGACGCGCTACGCGCCCACCCCGGCGTGAACCTGCACTTTGTCGGCCCCGACGCCCCCAAGCCGCCGGCCGACCTGGTGATCCTGCCCGGCAGCAAGAACACCCGCGCCGACCTGGCCTTCCTGCAGGCACAAGGTTGGCCGCCCTACCTGCAGCGCCACCTGCGCTACGACGGCCGCCTGCTGGGCATCTGCGGCGGCTACCAGATGCTGGGCCGTCACATCCACGACCCGCTGGGCGTAGAAGGCGCCCCCGGCAGCAGCGCCGGCCTGGGCTACCTCGACATCGACACCACGCTGGCCGCCGACAAAACGCTGACACGGCGCGAAGGCCGCTTTGTCAACGCCGACGCGGCGGTAAGCGGCTACGAAATCCACATGGGCGTCAGCCACGGGCCGGACTGCGAACGGCCGGTGTTCCAGCTGAACGACGGCAGCGTGGATGGCGCCGTCAGCCCCGACGGCGCCGTGATGGGCAGCTACCTGCACGGCCTGTTCGACCACCCGCAAGCCGGCAGCGCCCTGCTGCAGTGGGCTGGCATGCGTCATGCAAAGGGGGTAAATTTATCGCTATTGCGTGAAAACAGCCTGGACAGGCTAGCCGCCAGCAGCCAGCAGCTAATGGACGCGCTACAACGGCTGCCACGCTGGCGCGGGGTGTAGCGCGGCCAACCTTGACGGGTAGACGCGTAGCCCGGATAAGGCATAGCCGCATCCGGGGTTGCCAGCCAGCACCCGTGTAAACCGGCCATGTTTTATCCCCACCCCCGGATGCGCCGTTGGCTTATCCGTGCTACGAGCTGGCATGAATAATGCAAATGGGGTAGATTTATCGATATTGCGTGAAAGCAGCCTGGACAGGCTAGCCGCCAGCAGCCAGCCGCTAATGAACGCGCTGCAACGGCTGCCGCGCTGGCGCGGGGTGTAGCGCGGCCAACCTTGACGGGTAGACGCGTAGCCCGGATAAGGCACAGCCGCATCGGTGGCAAGCCAGCACTCATGCAAGTCGGCCATGTTTTACCCCCATCCCCGGATGCGCCGTTGGCTTATCCGGGCTACGAGTTGTTCACCAGCCTGCTTATCCGCACCCGTAACCCAAACCAAGAGATCACGCCATGAAACACTCACTGCTTGTCGCTCTATCCGCCTCCTTAATATTCACTGGTTGTGCTTCTGTGGAGTTAGCTTCTCCGGTTGAATCGCAAAATGCCAAGGCTTTCAAGGCACCACAAAATGGCAATGCAGGCCTTTACGTATACCGCAATAGCTTTGTCGGGAAAGCGGTTAAAAAAGACATATGGGTAGACGGCAAATGTCTTGGCGAAAGTGCCCCCGACACATTCTTTTACACCGAGGTTCTCGGCAACCAGCGCCACAAGATCGAAACAGAGTCAGAATTCTCTCCTAACGCGATTGAGCTAGATTTTGAAGCTGGACAAAACTATTTTGTACGGCAATTCATCAAAATGGGCGCTTTTGTCGCTGGTGCAGATCTCGAGCAAGTTACCGCACCGCAAGGCCAAGCGGATATTGCTACGCTCTCTCTTGCCAAAGCTGGCAATTGCAGCACGCCACGCTAAAAACATAACAACCCACATCTGGACACGACATAGCAGTATCTGGTGTTGCCATTGCAAACTGGAATAATTATCGCCGCTTTGCCCTGCCCCTGTTCCAGATGCTATGAGCCAATTTTAATTTCAGCATGGATAAGGCACAGCCGCATCCGGGGTTGCCTGTCAGCGCACATATAGGTCGGCCATGTTTACCCCAATCCCCGGATGCGCCGTTGGCTTATCCGGGCTACTGGCTGCTTGCGCGGTAAACGTTGGGCTTCGCAAGCTCAGCCCAACCTTGTATCTTGCCTACTGCGGTGATTAGCTATCACCACACTAATCTGGGGCAGCTTGAGCCCAACCTTAAGGCCAGACCTTGCTTCGTAGATCAAGCCCCCGGATTCACCTCATCGCCAAGCACAACACTGAACGGTAGCCAAGGGGTCAACCCTGTATGCACAAGGCAAGTGGGCGATTTGGCTCTTCTTCTCAGGAGTCTTGCCATGCTTTATCTCGGTATCGATGTCGCCAAGGCCAAACTGGATTGCAGCCTGTTACTCGACCCCGCCCGCGCTACACGCTGCCGGCAGACGATGCGGCCAACGCTAGCGAGGTAAGGCAGCTGAACAGCTTTGGCGCTTTCTTTGCAGATGACGAGCAAACGGTGGTACGCAACTACGCCCGCGCCCGCTACGAGGCGGCCAGTTGGCTGGCCAGCACCGGGCGCCACACGCTGTACCAGCGCCTGGCGCGCATGCAGGCGGGCGAGTCGTTTGCCGAGATCAGTGCGCCGTAACAGCCGGTATGACTGCCGTGCCGGAGGTAGCTGACACCTTGGCCCCAGCGGGTGATAGCGGGATGCAGGCATCACACCGCCCGGCATGACATTTGCTTTTTATGGCCATTCACCACGCCAGGAGAAGGCCATGCAGATCAACCCGTTTGCCAGTATGTACAGCAGCCCGGCTAGCAGCAGCCAGCCCCGGCAACAAGCCGCCGCCGGTGCCGGTTTCAGCATGACGGACCAGATAGTGGACATACCGGGGGCCACGCCGCGCAGCGCCTTGCGCTTGGCCGGCGGAGATACCCTGCTGCTGCCGACGCCGGCCAATGCCGCGCTGATGGCGGAACAGGCCGGCACCCTGCTGCGCGAGAAAATGCAAAAGGCCGGCATACCGCTGTCCCCGGACTTTACCGTGCAGCAAAGCGGCCAGCCGCCGGTGCTGAAAGTTGCCGGTGAGCGGCAAGATATTGCCGCTATCGAAGCGATGCTCAACGATGACCCGGCGCTGTCACGTGCCTTGCACAATGCGGCGGCGGTGGCGTCGATGTTGCCGGAGCTAGCCGCGGCATCGGAGGTGAGCGAGGCATTACAGGCGGCCGGCTCGGATGCCGAACGCCGGGCGATCTGGGACTACCATCAGGCCCGCATGGCCACCTTGCGTAGCGATGTGCGGCTGGAAATGCGCCATGGCCAAATGACGGTATGGGTAAACGGCGAGCAACAAATGAAACACCGCGCGTAGCACAGCTAGGCACGTGGCCGTGTCCGGCATGGCTAGCAAAGACCCGGACAACTGGTGCCTTAGCACGAATAAGGCACCGCGGTATCCGGGATTGCCGCTCAAGACCTGGGCGCGGCTTGGGCTGAATGAAATGAAGCCCAACGTTTGCCACGCCCCTGTTGCCGCACGCTCTGAATGTTGTTCGCCGCGCCACGGTAACCGTTTGGCTTCGCCACGTTCAGGCCAAATGCGCCGCACTTGATCATCCCCCCCAATAACAAGGTTGGCCGCATGCCGTGATGGCGTGCGGCCAACCTTGTGTGGTGTATGGTGCTGCCCGGGCTGCAGCCAAACCTGCCCGCCCGTGGCCTCGCGCTTACTGGTCCTTCTGGTTTTTTTCCTGCAGTGCTTCGTTGATGATGCTTTTCAGGCCGCTAAAGTTGCAGGGCTCGGCGTAGGTGAGCAGTGCTTGCTCTACGTCGTAGTAGCTGCCGGCAAACAGCTCGGGCTTGTCCAGATCGCTTCTGAGCTTGCGCTTTTTGACTTGCACGGCTTTTTGCAGCAGGTAGATATCGGGGGCCAGGGCCAGGGTGGTTTCGTAGGCGCTCATGGCGCTTTGGCCAAACGAGAACGACGACGCGGTGGCGCTGATGACCTTGGCACTGACCCCGGTAACGCCTTGCACTGCCGAGGTGAGCCCGGCCAGCAGCTGGACTTCTTTGCCCCAAAAATCACGCGAGGTTTGCTGGCGGCTGGCGGCGTCAAAGAACCGGGCGCAGCTGAGGTCGGCAAAGTTGATTCCGGATTGCCACATTTCCTGCAATGCCTGGTAGCGGGGCACCGCCAG
The DNA here is from genome assembly GCF_979366545.1 of Vogesella perlucida. Taxonomy (NCBI): domain Bacteria; kingdom Pseudomonadati; phylum Pseudomonadota; class Betaproteobacteria; order Neisseriales; family Chromobacteriaceae; genus Vogesella; species Vogesella perlucida. Next base: position 36,218 of record NZ_CEETRO010000008.1, on the reverse strand, counting down.
CAGGCCACCCCCTTGCAGCATGGTGAGGGTTTCCGGTTTTGTTTGCTTCTCCAGCCCCTTCAGAATGGCCAGGTTGCGCTTACTGTCATCCAGCAAGACTTGATGCTGTGGCTTTTGGGCTGCTGCTGCACTATTGACATTCGCAGTCTGCTTTTTTTCCAATGCTTCCCAGTACTGCAGGCTTTGCGCAAGGTTTAACGGCACGACGTCACGGTACTGCAGTGCCTTGCCTACGGCCCAGGCAAAACGATAGCCGGCGTGGGTCAAATTGGTTTCGGCAGAAAGGCGGTCCGGCTGTCTGCCAGCCGGGGTGTCGTCGGTGTAAGTCCAGCTGTATTTGGCGTCCACTGCCGGGTTACGCAGGTAGTCTATGCTGGGGTTCAGGCTACTGCAGGCGGTCAGGCCAAGGGTGATGATCATCGGCAATAAGGCAGGTTTCATGACATTGATCTCCCGTTTGTGGAGATGCTGTTGTATACCCTGTGCTTTACCTCTATAAAAATGCCCCCCGCTACTCTGCCAGGTATTTCTGCCGCAACGTGTGCATCCGGCCATCGGCGCTGATCTGGTTCAGCGCGGCTTGCAGGCGTTTTACCTTCTGCAGCGGGGTGTTGCGGTTGAGGGCAAACCAGTATTGGCTACCACCGTCCAGCAACCAGATGGGGCGGACCAGGCGGGGGTTGAGGTTTTGTTGTTTCAGCTGCCAGGCCATGGCCCAGTCCAGCATGGCTACGGTGTCGGTACGGCCTAGCAGGAGTTTTTTCAGGGTAATTTCGTCGGTAGCGCCCAGGTCTAGCCCTCGGCCTGGCTGCAGCCCCAGGCCGGCCAGCTTTTTGGCAGCGGCAGATTCGAACATGGCACCGTGGGTGTAACGCAGCAGGTCTGCTTCGGTCTGGAGACTGATGTCGCGGCGGGCGTTCAGGCGATACAGCTTGATCTGGCGCGGGCTGATGGGGCCTACCCAGTAAAACAGCGGCTCACGCTCCGGGGTGCGGGTAATACTGAAAATGACACTATCCGGGGCTTCGAGCACGGTGCGATAAGCGCGCGCCCAGGGCTGCAGCTCAATGCTGAGGCTCAGGTCGGCATCGTGCGCGACCATGCGCAACAGGTCGGTGGCAAAACCAGAGATCTGGGCGCCGTCCTGGTAGTTGAGCGGCGGCAGCTGCTCGGTGTAGGCAGCCAGATCAGCCGCCCGGGCTGGCAATGTGGCAAAGCAGGCCAGGCAAAGGGCGATGAGGGCAGATTTCATGCTGATTCCGGCAAAAACTGTATCTATAGAAATGTAGTGCACGCGGGCACATTGTCACGCGCTATGGCAGGCCAAGCGGACCAACACTACCGCACACGTTTTGCGTGATAATGACGACTTAACGAATCACTAGGCGCTATCGTGGATTCCAGCACTAACCCACCCTTGCTGCAGCCAGACTTCGCCAGCTACGAGGGCTATTACAGCCAGCGCCTGCTGCCGGGCGCGGCCCAGCTGTCCCATGCCGGCATGGGGGTCATCGGCCTGTTTTTACTGGCCGACCTGTGGCGTCTGGGCTTGGGTACGCGCTTTGCGGGCATGGCACTGGCCAGCGCGCTAGGCTGCGGGCTTATCGTGTGGATGGCGCGCACCATGCAGCACCCTGGCTACGAGTCACGCCGCATCCACTGGGTATTGTGGCTGGGCAATATGGCGATGGTGGTGATGATGGCCGGCAATATTGTGGTATTGGGCCGCTTGTCCTACCTGCCGATGATCGTGATGTATTTCATGATGGGGGTATTGCTGATTGCCCCCTTGGTGTCGCCCCTGGCTTTCATGTGGCCCCACCTCGCCAGCGTGCTGCTTGCTGGCGCCACACTCTGGCTAGCGGGCTACCAGCTGAGCCACTGGCTGCAGTTATTGCTGTTCAGCATGCCCGCCATGGCTTTCATGCTGATCATTCTGAGCGTACAGCGGCGCACGGCCTTGCAGTCCTACCAGATAGCGCGGCAAAACTGGCTGTACGCCACCACCGACCCGCTCAGCCAGCTGCAGAACCGCCGTACCTGGTACGAGGCAGCCGAGGTGGCATTGAAGCGTGCCCAGCAACAAGTGCAGCCACTGGCGCTGCTGATGCTGGATATTGACCACTTCAAAACCATTAACGACCAGTGGGGCCATGTGGCGGGTGACCGGGTGATCGAGCAGGTTGGCCGCACGCTGCAAGCGCATTGCCCTGCGGGCGCACTGGCAGGCCGCCTGGGGGGCGAGGAGTTTGCCGTGCTGCTACCGGATACGCGACACGGCGATGCGCTGCTGACGGCGGAAGCACTACGCGCCAGCCTAGCCGCACAGCAAGTGATCGAGCACGGCCAGCTGGTGCGCATCACCGCCAGCATTGGCGTGGCCAGCCTGACAGCAGGCAGCCTGGACGAGCTGGTGCGCGAGGCAGACCGCCTGCTGTACCAGGCCAAGGCAGCGGGCCGCAACCGGGTGGCTGGTTAGTCACCCCCTGCCTCTTACCCGCCCGGTTTTTGGTTCATCATGCGGCTATCTATCTGGCCAGCAGGTTGGTAAAACCGGCTTGCGCCAGCCGGTCGATCGGATCTTCTTTGGCGCAGGTGTTAAAGCGCCCTGCCAGCACAATGCTGCGCCCTCGCCGCCTGGCTGGACAGGTAGTCGACTGTGCAGACGCGGGGCGGGTTGCCACGGCGCTGGCCACCAGCCATTTCAAGGTCGCCAGCGCAGGCCTATGGCCTGAAAAAGCAGCGCCGGAACGCTTTTTGTCAAACGAATGTATAAATTAAACTTTCGTTTTTATATAAAACACAAGACTTAGATCAAGTAATTGCACCGTAGACCCTTGTCTAGCCACAGCACGCTGCATAGACTGGCGGCTGCCCTGCATCCACCAGACACACTGCATGATCCGCCTGCCCTCCATTATGCCCACCCGGCTGACCCTGCTACTGCTTGGCAGCTTGCTGGCCAGCACGGCTACAGCACAAACACACCGGGCTTGCACCCAGCTGATTGCGTCGGGCAACCCGGAGTACCCGCCTTTTCTGTGGGTCGCCCCTGACGACGAAAAAACCCTGCAAGGCGCCAATGCAGAGCTGATGCAGCTGTTATCGCGGGAAATCGGCATACCCATCGTGATGCGCAACGCCGGGCCATGGGCACGCGTGCAAGAGGCGGCCAAAGCCGGGCGTGTCGACCTGATCGCCGGGGCGTTTTATACCCTGCCACGCCGCCTGTACATGAGCTATATCCAGACGCCGTTTTACCAGACACGCAGCGCGGTATGGACGCGTGAAAACAAAGCGCCGGCGTACGGCAAATGGGCCGACCTGGTTGGCCGCAACGGCATTACCGTGGTGAATAACAGCTTTGGTGAAGAGTTCGACCGCTTTGCCGAGCAACGCCTGACCATGCAAACGGTAGGCAGCGTAGAAAACGCCATGCGCATGCTCAGCATGGGCCGGGCCGACTACCTGATCTACGAAGAAGCACCCGGCCAGGCCTACGCCAACAAGCTGGGCATACGCAATATCCGCGTAGCCAGCACGCCGGTAAGCCGCGAACCCTTGTACCTGACGCTCACGCACCAGTCGCCCTGCTTCACCCCGCAGCTATACGACAAACTGAACAAAGCGCTGAAGAAACTGGTAGACAACAATGTGATGGAACAGCTGGTAAGCAGCAACAGCGAGCGCTGGCAAATACTGCAGCAGGACCAGCTGGAAATCCGCTAGCCGATGGCTGCCCGGCAACACAAAGCCCCGCAAGTCTCCCTGCGGGGCTTTCTGTTAGGTCAATACGGCGGGCTATAAGCGCCGGCGCAGCGCGTCGGCAGCGCGCAAGGCCAGCGCATACACCGATAGCTGCGGGTTGGCACCGATACTGGTGGGAAACACCGAGCCATCGATTACCGTGACATTGTCCAACTGCCAGTGGCGGCCTGTCTGGTCCACCACCCCGTGGCGCTCGTCGGCAGACATCATGGCGCCGCCCATCACGTGCGCACTCACCACGCGGGTACGCAGAATCTGCATGGGCAGCTGGCGGATCATGTCTTGCGCCTGGCGCCAGCTGGTGGCCAGGCCAGCGTCTTCGTGCACCGGCAACACGGCACGGGCACCGGCAGCGAACTGGATCTCGGCCATGCTCAGCAAAGCCCGCCGCGCTGCCTCCCACTCCACCGCGCCTAGCGGGTAGCTCAGCACCGGCGTGCCGTCGCTACGCAAGCCTACGCTGCCACCCACGCTTTGCGGTTGAAACCCGTCGCGCATCAAGGCCAGGGTCACTTGCCAGTGCGGCAGGTTCTGCATCAGCCGCTGGTGCGCCTGGCCATTGCCAGGCAGCGTGGCTGCCATGATCAGCGGGTGCACCGGCGGCACCTCCAGCTTGTAGCCCAGCGGGCCATCTAGGGGCTGAGCATGCAGGAAGTGGTCGCTAAAGATGCTTTGCGGCGCACCGTTAAAGCCCTCTACCGGCTGACGGAATAGCCCGCCAGACATGACCACCGGGTGCAGGAAGGTGCGTTTACCCAGCAGGCGGTACGGGTCGGGCGCATGGCTGCGCAGCAGTACCGCCGGGGTGCCGATGGCACCGGCAGACAGCACCACTTGGCGCGCCCGTACCACGACACGGCGGCCGCTAGGCTGGATACCATCCGGGCCCAGCGCCTGCCCGACAATACCCTCGGCGTGGCTACGGCCTGGTGATAGCAACAACTGCTGCACGCGCACGCGGGTTAGCAGCTGTGCGCCGCTGGCCAGTGCCGCCGGTATGGTGGTAACCAGCATGCTCTGCTTGGCATTGGTGGCACAGCCAGTGCCACAGTAGCCCAGGTTCCAGCAGCCTTTCACATTGCGGCGAATGGGCGAAAACGGTATGCCCAGCTTGCTGCAGCCTTGCGCCAGCAGGGCGTTATTGGCATTGGGGTCGGTTTGCCAGGGGCCGACATTGAGCCGGGCTTCGGCCTGCTCGAACCAGGGCTGCAGTGCGGCATCCTGCATGGCGTCCAGACCATGACGGCTGCGCCACCAGGCCAGGGTATCGGCCGGCGTACGAAAGCAGCTGGTCCAGTTCACCGTGGTACTGCCCCCCACGGTGCGGCCCTGCAAAATGGTGATGCCTTTATCGGCGGTAAGGCGGTTGGCCGACTCCTGATACAGCTGGGGGTAGGCCTCGGATTCGCGCAGCTTAAAGTGACGCGAGCTATATAAACCGCCCTCTTCCACCAGCACCACGTGCAAGCCGGCGCTGCTGAGCTGCTCGGCTACCATGCCGCCACCGGCGCCACTGCCCACGATGACAACGTCGCACTCCAGCTGCAGGTCTGGCCCGCTCTGGCTGGCGTCGGTCACTTTCCAGCCAGCGGCCAGACCGTCTTGCCACAGGTCGGGTAGCTTACTCATTCAACAGTCCTTTCATGCTGGCAGGCAGCTGGTACGACATGCCGGCCCAGCTGGCGGTGTCGCCATACCAGCCTGCGTACAACAAGCCATGCAGGCCTTGATAGGCACTGCGCAGCAGCGTGAGCCGGCTATAGCGCCAGCCATCCAGCGTGGCACGTACTTGCTCGGCACTGGCGTCTTGCCAGGCGGGGCGCAGGCCCAGTGCCATGCGTGCCAGCGGCTGCTGCAGCAGGTCGAACAGCTGGCGCAGCTCGGCCTGGCTGGCCAATGGCAAGCCGGCAATGGCCGCGAGCGTATTGTCTACTACCGATATGGGTGCCGTGGCCGGCAGGCTACCCAGCATGCCGCGCCCCAGCGCGGCGATCAGCTGGCGGTCTGCGGCATCGGCCGCAAAACCGGGGGCCGGATGCGGTGCGGCCAACCTGGCGGCCACGCCCAGCGCTACGGCACCCAGCAGGCCGGTGCGAATGAACTGACGTCGGTTGAATGTCATTTCATGCGCCCCAGCATCAGGTTCAGCAGCCATTGCACCAGCTTGCCATGCGGTGGCTGGGTCAGTACGGCCCCGGCAAAGCGGGACTGGTAAAACACCGGCTTCATCTTGCTGAAGGTAGTAAAGCCTTCGTAGCCATGGTAGTGCCCCATGCCGGACGGCCCTACCCCGCCAAACGGCAGTTGGTCTTGCACCACGTGCATCAGGGTATCGTTTACCGACACGCCACCGGCCACCGTACCCTGCAGTACTGTGCGGATACGGCGGCGGTTGTCGTCGTACAGGTAAAGTGCCAATGGCCTGTCGCGGCCATTGATATAGGCCAGCGCATTGCCCAGCTTGTCGTAAGTCACAATGGGCAGCAGCGGGCCGAAGATTTCCTCGCGCATTACCGTGCTGTGGGCCGGGGCGTTGTCGATAAGGGTCAGCGGCAGCTTGCGCGCCGCCGCCAGCGCCGCGTCGCTACTGCCTGCGGCCAGCACCTCTACCCGTGCGCCCATCTGGGCTGCCTCGTCGCGCCAGCGCAGCAGGCGGTCGTAATGCGTCTGGTTGATGATAGCGGTGTAGTCGGGGTTGGCCGCCGGGTCCGGATAGGCCAGCGCGGCCTGACTGCGTAGCGCGGCCAATAGCGTGTCGCGGTCATCCTGGTGCACCAGTACGTAGTCGGGCGCCACACAGGTCTGGCCGGCGTTGAGCATTTTGCCGGCGATCAGGCTACCCGCTACGCGGCGCATGTCGAAGCCGGGGGCAATCAGCACGGGTGACTTGCCGCCCAATTCCAGCGTGACCGGGGTAAGGTTGGCCGCAGCCGCCTGCATCACGCTGCGGCCAACCCGCGTGGAGCCGGTAAACAGCAGGTGGTCAAACGGCAGCGCGGCAAAAGCCTGCGCCACGGCCACATCGCCATTGACCACTTGTACCACGTCGTCGCCCAGGTACTGGCGACACAGCTTTTGCAACAGGGCCCCGCTATGCGGCGACAGCTCGGACATCTTCACCATGGCGCGGTTGCCCGCCGCCAGCGCCGAGGTCAGCGGCCCCAGCGCCAGGAACACCGGGTAGTTCCACGGCACAATGATGCCCGCCACGCCCAGTGGCTGCGGCAGCACACGGGCGGTGGCCGGCCAGAACCAGAACGACACCCCGCGCCGCTGCGCCCGCATCCAGCCGCCCAGCTTGCGCTGCGCCAGGCGTATGGCCTCCAGCGAGGGAAACAGCTCGGCCAGCCGGGTTTCCACCGCGCTGCGGCAGCCAAAATCTGCCTGCAGCGCATCTATCCAGTCTTGCTGGTGAGCCGTTACCATACTGGCCAGGCCAGCCAGCCAGCGTTGGCGGGTGGCGTAATCGGGTGGCTGCAGCGCAGCCAGCTGCTGCAGGTGGGCCAGCTGGCTGTGCAGGCTATTACCGATAGGGCTGGCGGTATCCATATGCTATGCTCCTCGAACTTGGGCAAACGACCGTTTAGAGCCCAGACTCTATTACGATTTCCATCGCCTGTCACATATATCTTTATCGCCATGTTGCTCGACTTTTTCTACGCCCTGCGCGCTGCCGGCCTGCCGGTTAGCCTGAAAGAACATCTCACCCTGCTGGAAGCGCTGCAGCAAAAGCTGGCGTTTGCCAGCGTGGACGCGTTTTACCACCTGGCGCGCACCGTGCTGGTGAAAGACGAGAAGTACTACGACCGCTTCGACCGCGTGTTTGCCCAGTACGCGCACGGCATTGAAACCAGCCTGGACGACCTGCACACCGCCATTCCGGAAGACTGGCTGCGCAAGCAAATAGAAAAATACCTGAGCGAAGAAGAAAAACAGCAGCTGCAAGCCCTGGGCTGGGACAAGCTGATGGACACGCTGCGCCAGCGGCTGGAAGAACAGAAAGAGCGTCACCAAGGCGGCAACAAATGGATAGGCACCGGCGGCACCAGCCCGTTTGGCGCCTATGGCTACAACCCGGAAGGCATCCGGATCGGGCAGCAGGAATCACGCCACCGCCGCGCGGTAAAAGTGTGGGATCAGCGCGAGTTCCGCAATCTTGACGACAGCGTGGCGCTGGGCACGCGCAATATCAAGGTCGCCCTGCGCCGCCTGCGCGAGTTCGCCCGCGACGGCGCCCCCGAGGTGCTGGACCTGCCCGGCACGATAGCCGCCACCGCGCGCAATGCCGGTCTGCTGGACCTGCAGATGGTGCCCGAGCTGCACAATGCAGTGAAGGTGCTGGTGCTGTTTGACGTGGGCGGCTCCATGGACGACCACATCCGCGTGTGCGAGGAGCTGTTTTCCGCCGTGCGCAGCGAATTCAAGCACCTGGATTACTACTACTTCCACAACTGTGTATACGAGAGCGTGTGGCAGGACAACGCACGCCGCCATACTGCCAAAACCGCCACCTGGGACCTGATCCACACCTACGGCCAGGACTACAAGCTGATCTTTGTGGGCGACGCCAGCATGAGCCCCTACGAGATCATCCTGAAAGGCGGCAGCGTAGAGCACATGAACCCGGAGCCGGGCGAGGTTTGGCTGCGACGCCTGCTGGAACAGTTCAAGCACGCCGTGTGGCTAAACCCCATGCCGCAGGCAGCATGGGAATACACCCAGTCCATCGGCATGGTGGGCGAGCTGATGCAGAACCGCATGTACCCGCTGACGCTGGAGGGGCTGGAGCAGGCCATGCGCCAGCTCAAGCGCAGCAGCTAGCTGTCACCCTGCCCGTCTGCGGCCAACTGTTTCTCGATACGGCGCGCAAACACCGTCATCTCTTTTACCGCCTGCAGGTCACCGCGCGCCTGCGCTACGGCGATACCGTCACGGTAGGCCGCCAGTGCGGCGGTAGCCTTCCCGCCTGCCGCCAGCGCCTTGCCCAGCAGCTTCCACGCCGCCGAAAAATCCCCTTGTCGCGCCAGCGCCTCGCGTGCCTGCTGCGCGGCGGCCGGCCAGTCTTGCGCCTTGGCGTATTCATTGGCTATGCCAAAACGCAGCAGCGCGTTATCGCGCGGGGTATCGCACAGCTTTAACAGGTTTTGCAGCACGGCAGACATGGCAGGCTCCTACAAGGTTGGCCGCACAGCATTACCGCTGGCACCGCCGCTGGCAACCCCGCCAACGACAGGGTTTAGCGCCGGTTAGCACGATTCTTGCCAAGGCACTGTCGCGAAACGTTTTCCAATACCCGGCGGAGGGCGATGCGCTGGGTGGCGCCCGGCGCATGCCAGAAGCCTGCGCGTCAGGCCAGCGCCTGTAACAGCAGAGCTAGCGCCGCCGGCAATGCCTGTACAAACAGTATCTTGCGGCTAGCCGTGGCCGCACCATACACCCCGGCTACCAGTACGCAAGCCAGGAAGAACACCCCTACGCCGGCCGGCGCCCCCGGCAGCAGGCTCCACACCAGCCCTGCCGCCAGAAAGCCGTTATACAGCCCCTGGTTGGCCGCCAGTACGCGGCTGGCCTGGGCAAACTCCGGCGTTAGCCCAAAGGCGCGGTGGCCTGCCGGTTTGGTCCACAGAAACATCTCCAGCACCAGGATATACACGTGGATCGCCGCCACCAGGGCGGTAACGACAAATGCGGCAAGCTGCATGGCAAGCTCCTTATTTGTGTTCGGGTTGCGGCAGGACTTCGAAGTCGGCGCAGCGCGGCAAATCTGCCAGAATGGCGGCCAGCGCAGGCGGCGGCGGTATCAGCTTGCGCTCGCGCAGGTCCATCCACGCCCCGGCCACCTCGTAAATGGCGGCCAGCTTGCCATCGGGCTTGATGAGCTGCTGGCGGATTTTCCAGCGGCTGTTATCCGGGCTGGCGGCGGCCACCTGCACGTCAACCGTGATACGCTCTCCCAAGTGCACCTCGCGGCGGTATTCGGTACTCTCGCGAAACAGTACCGGGCCAAAGCCGTGCGCCATGAAGGCATCCATGCCAAAGCCGGCTGCGGCCAACCACTCCATGCGGGTGTGGGTGCACAGGTCGGCGTAGGCGTTGTGGCGCATGTGTTGGTTGGCGTCGATATCAGACCAGCGCACTTCTACTACTTTGGTAAACGGGTGCATGTCACTCACTCAAAAAAGAACGATCGTGCTATTTTGCACGTAAACAGCACGCAGGCAAACACCCATGAGTAAAAAAGCCCTTACCCGCGAAGCCATTCTGCAACAGGCGGTGCGCAGCGCCAGCCAGATCGGCATCAGCCGCCTGACCATCGGCAGCCTGGCCGGGCAGAGCGGGCTGTCCAAAAGCGGGCTGTTTGCCCACTTTGGCAGCAAGGAAGCGCTGCAGCTGGCCGTGGTGCAGGCGGCACAAGCGCAGTTTGTGGAAGAGGTGGTCAAGCCGGCCTTTACCCAGCCGCGCGGCATGCCACGCCTGCGCGCGCTGTTTCACGCCTGGGTCATGCGCCTGTACGGCGGCAGCATGCCCGGCGGCTGCCCGCTTCTGGCTGCCGCCTACGAGTTTGACGACCAGCCCGGCGCCATACGCGACGCGCTGGTGGCGGGCCAGCGCTGGCAGCGCGAGACCCTGCAGCGCCTGTTGCAAGACGCACAAGACGCCGGCGAGCTGCCGGCAGGCAGTGATGTGCCCCTGCTGGCTTTCATGCTGTTCGGCCTGATACAAAGCGCCCACCACGACCACCAGCTGCTGGACAACCACCACAGCGCCCAGCTGGCATTGCAGGGTTTTGAACAGCTATGCGGTACGGCGCAGGCCCCCGCCACACCAGCAGCACCGGCAACATAGCGGCAAGAAAATGGCCGGCACGTCATACACACGTACCGGCCATGTGGCTTGCCTTTAGTAGCGCTTACTGGCAGATAGACAGCTCCCGCACCGTGCCGTTTTCATCCACTATTTTGTTGTCCGCCCACGACGCCCAGGCAGGCAACCTGCTCGCCACCGTACTCATGCTCAGAAACGCCCCCCTGGCAAGATTGCCCGAACCCACGCGGCCGAGCCTGTCGGTCTCGGTATAGCGGATGACATGCCGCACGGCGGAGGGCACCAGCGCACCGTATGACGGATTCGACGGTGTCGTCGGCCCCACCACGGGCGGCACCACTGGCGGCGTAACCGGCGGGGTGACCGGGGTGGCCTGCCAGGCCAGGTTCATGCCCGATGGCGTGGCGCTGAGCTGATAGTTGGCCGTGGGCACATTCACACTGGCAAACGCGCCGCTACTGGTTTGGTAACGCATCACCTGCACACTGAAATCACTGGCAGGGGCAAAGCCATTCCAGGTCAGTACGTTGGCCGTACCCGCCAGGTTTGCCTGCCCGTTGACCACGATGCGGTCGTACAAGCCTGCCGTTGTGCCACCCAGCTCGAGATCCAGAATCGTGCTGCTATCCAGCGTGAGGTTGCCATTAATGACCAGCTCGCCCGGCGAATAACCCACGGCAAGACGCCCGCCCTGGCTGCTGACACTGCCATTGATGGTGCCGGCACCGCGCAGGGCGCCACCGTTCAGCACCAGGTTGGCCGCATCCACCACGACCGGGCTGCCACTGCTGCCCAACTGCAGGCTGCCACCCGCCTGGGTCAAGCCACCATCAAAATGCGTTGTACCCAACAGGTTCAGTACGCCGGTATTGGTGAAGGCCTGGGTAAATACCGTGCCGCCGCCGATGTTCATCGTACCGGTATTGTTCAGCGCGGCAGCAATGGTGCCGCCGGCAATATCCAGGGTACCCGTATTGCTCAGCACCCCGGTGTTCAGCCAGCTTACCGTGCTGTCCTGCGGGCGATTCAGCTTGCCTGCCGCCTGCAGGCTGATGGTTCCGACACCTTCGTAACTGCCACCGGTCATCAGTACCTCACCCGCTACCGAGAGGCTGCTGTTGTTGATGAAACGGCCGCCTTCCATCACCAGCGAGGTACCGCCACCCAGCAAAGTGGTACCGCTCAAGGTCAAGCTACCGCTACGCAGTACCAGGCTACCACGGTCAAACAACAGCGGAGAGTTGGCCGTATTGGTAAAGAAGAGATCCAGCCCGTCGATGATGCGCTCGCCATCGCCATTGAAAATGAACTGGCCACCATTCTGGAACGCCAGCCCGCCCGGCGTACTGGTGATCTGCCCGCCCTGCCAGTCAAAACTGCCGGTGTCGGTAATCAGGCTTTCCCCATCGGCAATGGCCAGCGTGCCGAGCTGCTGGCGGGTGTTGGTGGCGCGGGACGTGGCATCCACCTGTACGCCACCTGCGTTGTCCAGCTGGCCGATAACGGCACGGGCAAGACTGGCGCTGCCGGCAGCCCGGTTATCCAGCGTAGCGATGCGGCTATCTGCCACGGCAAGCGTGCCCTCGTTACGCAGCTGCTGCACGTCGCTATTCTGGCCCAGGGTGAGGCTGCCGCTATTGATCACACTGCCCGTCAGCGTGGTCGCGTCCAGCGTGGCGGTACCGCGGTTATCCAGCGTCAGGCCCATGACCCGCTCGTAGGAAGACAGCGTGCCCAGATTCACCAGCTTGCCGGTGCCGCCCAGGCGCAAATCGAACAAGCTGACACTCGCGTCGCTCGCCACGGTCACACCGGCCTGGCTGCCATCGACACTCACCTGGGCAGGCTGCTCGCTGGCAAAGCGGCCACTGCCGGTCAGGCGCAGGCCGTCTCGCAAAGACCAGCCCCCCGACTCGAACGCCAGGCGCCCGCCTACTTCCAGCTCGCCAGCCAGCGTGCCACCACCATTGAGCTGCAGGTCACCACTGTGTACCGACAGCAACCCGCTACTGCTGAGGCTGGCCATACTGCGATCGCCCTCGGTGCGCAAGCGCGCGCCCCTGGCTACGTCGAAACGCCCGCCGCTACCGCCTGCGGCCAACGTCAGCCGGCTCCCCGCGAGCAACGCCACATCACCGGCAAAATCGACATCACCATAGCTAGACAACGTGACATCATCGCCCGTTACCGACACCTCACCCAGCCAGCGCTGGCCTGCACCACCGCTGATATTGCCGGTCAGGGTAAAGCTGCCGCCTTCGTGCTGCAGGGTCGACCCCTCGGCGAGCACCAGCTCGCCATTATCGTTACGCAGCGGGCTATCCAGCGCACCCACGGCTTCTGCCAGCCGCGCGTTGTTCAGGTTATCGCCCTGCAGCGACACCACCGCAGCGCCCAGATTGATGTTGGCAAAATCCACCCGTTGCAGGCCCTGGTAAACGTTGGCCGCATCGGCGGTATAGGCCATCCACATGCTGCCGCTGCCGGGCTGGGTCAGCATATAGAAGCGGCTATCGGCACCGCTATAGGCAAAGCCCAGCTTGTTGCCATCAGCCGCCAGCGTTACCCCCTGGCCAGCACCGCCGGTGACACTGCCGCTGACCACCTGTGGCGTGCCGGCAAACTGCCAGGCCAGATACGGCATGCTGCTGCCTTCAATGATGCGCCATGGGCCGGTCGCACCAAAATCCCAGCCAGTAAAACTGGCCTGCTGTTTGATCTGATTACTATCCAGCCCGGCACCACCCGCACTGCTGGCAGTACCCGCAGTGGCCTGCTGCCAGTAGCTGTTGCCGACCGTGCCCAGGTTCTTGCCCAGCAGCCCACCACTATTGCTCGTGCCGTTCACCGCCACATTGGCGTAAACATTCTGTACCAAGCCACTGTACTGGTAGCCCACAGCGCCGCCCACATGGCTGTTGCCGGTAACCACACCCTGAGCGTAGCTATTAACCAAGCTAGCATTGGCACCGTCCTGATAGCCCACCAGGCCACCTACCTGGCTGCGGCCGGAGACACTGCTGGCAGCCAGGCTACCGGAAATAATGGACGTGCCGTTGCTGTGGCCAACCAGCCCCCCCGCATAGTTGCTACGTGCAGTGACACTGCCACTGGCCTGGCTGTCACGAATAATCGCTTTATGGTTGGTATTGCCAGACGAGTTCATGCCCACCAGGCCGCCGACAGTCCCCTCGGCCAATACATCGCCTGTTGCCGAGCTGGTCTCGATCACGCTGTCCGTACGGGTAGCCACGCTGGACCCGACCAAGCCACCTACTTCAGCACCAGTCCCGGTAACCTTACCGCTGGCCGTACTGGCCACAATACGCCCGCCCAGATTACGCCCCACCAAACCGCCCACACCGACCACACCGTTGACCGCGCCACTGGCATGACCGTCCTCGATAACCGCGACATTATCAATTGTCTCGTTGGCACCGACTAAACCACCCACGTAGGCATAGCCGGCAACGGCAGCCGTAGACACCCCACCCGTCACCAGGCCAGTGTTGTAGCCAACCAGACCGCCGGTCTGGAAATCGCCATTCACCTCGCCCTGGCTGCTCGCCGCTACGATGGTGCCGCTATTGGCCCCCACCAGACCTCCCGTACTGCTATTGCTGTAGCGACGGCCCCCGCTCACGATACCGCTTGCCGACACCTGATCCAGCGTGCCGGCATTGCTGCCCGCCAGCATGCCCACATTGTCGTAGCCACTCACGTTGGCCGCAGCCAGATTCAGGTTGCTGACACGGGCACCCGCCAGCACATTGCCGAACAGGCCCCAGTTGGCGGCAATATCGTTGTTGCTGATCGTCAGGTTGCTCAGGGTATGGCCACGGCCATCCAGATCACCGGCAAACCACGCCAGCGAATAACCGGCATCGCCAGACAGATCCAGGTTGGTGTTGAGGTCGAAACGGTATTTGCCATCCGCCCAGGCCAGCAGATTGCGCCAGTCGGCCAGGGTATGAATCTGGTAACGGCCACCGTCATTGCCGAATTCGCTATCGATATCCAGCTGGCGCCCTGCCGCCTGCCAGCGCGCAAACTGCTCGCCATACATCGCACCGCGGGTAAACACTTTCTGCCCGTTTAGCGTGACTGTATCCACGTTGTAAAAGCTGTTGCTGACACTGCCGGCCTCAAGCTTGCCCACCACGCCACCAGCCAATGCCATCACGCCAGCGCGCGTGGTATCTACCGTCACCTGGCCAGTAAAGGCGCTATTGGCCAGGCGGGCATTCTCACCCGCCTGATAACCCACCAAGCCGCCAGCCACATTACCGGCTGCTACCGCACTGCTACTCTGGCTGTCTTCAATCACTGCCCAGAGGGTGTTGAATGCACTATCGTTGCCACCTGCGATACCACCGGCGTTGCTACCTGTCGCCCTCACCGCACCACTGGCACTACTTTGGCTGACCACGGCATCGGCACTGGCCGCATGGTTGATGCCCACCAAGCCACCGGCATAATCCAGTGCCTGAACGCTGCCGCTGGCAGTACTGCCTTCAATGCGCGCCTCGCTGACATTGCCGTGGTTGTACCCCACTAGGCCGCCTGCATACGCCAGCGTGGCAAGCACATTGCCACTGGCCTCACTAGCCAGTACCGCACCACCATTATTCAGGCCAACCAGGCCACCCACATTCGACACGCCGTTCACAGCAGCATCCGACTGGCTGGCCTGTACGGTACCTGCCTCGTTCAGGCCTACCAAGCCACCGGTATTACGATCGTTGGCAGTGACTGTACCGCCTGCGCGGCTGGCATCAATGAAGCCCGAGTTCTCACCCGCCAAGCCAGCGGTATTTACGCTACCGCGCACATCCCCCATGCTGGTCGAGGCATTGATACTGCCGCTATTGGCACCAACCAGGCCACCTGTCGCTTCGGTGCCGAAAACCCGCCCCAGATTGGCAGACGAATCGATGGTGCCGGCATTGGAACCCACCAAACCACCCACCGCCCGAGTACCGCTCACCGCTGCATGGTTGGCCGCATCGAGAATACTGCCGGTGTTGTAACCCACCAGGCCACCCGCAGCCACATCACCACTCACCGTGCCATGGCTTGTCGCAGTGGAAATCGTGCCTTCGTTCATACCCACCAGGCCGCCGACAATATTACCGTCGACAGTCGTCGCCACCTGCCCGCTAGTACCGACCTGGCTCACCGTGCCTTTGTTTACCCCCGCCAGCAGACCAACGGTGCCCACGGCTTCTACACGCGCCCCCTGCAACTGCAGATTGCTCACAGCACCCGCGCTATCAATCACACCAAACAGCCCCCAGGCCTGGTTCAGACTGTGATTCAGGATGGTAAGGTTGCTGATGACGTGACCACCGCCGTCCAGGCTGGCAGTAAACCACGGCAAGGAATAACCCGCATCGCCAGACAGGTCGATGTCGCTGGTCAGCACAAACTGCTTGTCGCTATCGGCCCAGGCCAGCATGTGACGCCAGTCGGCCAGACTCTGCAACTGGTAGCGGCCGGATGCATCACGGGAAAACTCGCTATCGATATCCAGCTGGTGGCCCGCAGCCTGCCAGCGCTCAAACTGCTCGCCATACATGGCGCCACGGGTAAAGACTCGTTCACCGTTAAGAAGGGTACTGTCTACGTTATAAAAGCTATTGCTTATTAAACCACCGGGCTCACTAAAAGCTACCAGACCACCCAACTTTACATCAACATTCGACCCTACAACGACACCGGAAAAGCTAGAGTCGGAAACACTGCCCGTAGCAGTATTTAAACCCACCAATCCTGCAACTTGGGAGTCACCTTGAACCTGAGCAAATGCATCAGATGCAACAATACGACCCATATTAATTCCCACAAGCCCACCTACAGAGCTTGAAGAATTTTCATCTACACCAGAAACAATACCACCCATAAATCTGACATTAATCAGATCACCATAATTTTCATCAACAAAGCCACCAACAGCCTGCAAACCAGCGACACGCCCCGCCACAACCGAAAGGTTTGATATTACTCCCGCATTAGACCCAAAAAAACCACCACCGCGCTGATTGTAAAAGTCTGAACTATTATAAACATAGCCACCAATCGCATGACCAGCACCATCAAGCCGACCAGTAAAATAGTTTATATTAAACCCACTCAATCCAGACACGTCAATATTTGAAGTCAATACAAAATTGCCAGTCGCACTCCCCCACAGATATTTCAAATCATCAGGACTTTCAATGATATAATTACCAACTCCATCAACCCGAAGAAACTGGGAAAGGTCTTTCACACCCCCAAAATCGTCAAGCAAGGCAGAATAGACACCGCCTCGAACTTTCTTGCCATTAACCGTGACTTTATCAGCCGCATAGTAATCCCCTAGACTGTATTCAGCTGGAAAATCAGCGGTCAATAGAATATTCCCAGAAAAGTTACCTGCTATTTTCCCGCCTTCGGCAACATAACCTGCCACACCACCCACATAGTTCCTGCCAATTACCTGGCTGCTCGAACTACCATAATTGCCATAATCTCGCCCACCCCAACCATTCGACAAGTCATAGGGCCCTACATAGCCTGCCACGCCACCAATATAATCACCCGTACCACTGACAAGACCAGAAGATGAAGATCGATTAATACCCGTAATCCGGCCTGCCCTTTCACTTTTTCCGACCAAGCCACCGACATAGCTAGCGCCATACACTTTCGCATCTGACCTGGAATCCCAGAGCCCTGCATGTTCGGAGAAATAGCCGGCTATACCACCTGTATTGTCACCACCGAAGATGTCACCAAAATTATAACCATGCTGAACATAGCTCCTTGACAAACCACCTACCAAGCCTCCCGTATTATATTCCCCAAATATAGAACCGTAATTGTAAACATAATCATAGGCATATCCTTCGCCAACCAAACCGCCGGTATTATGCCCACCGCGCACCTCACCATAATTTGCGCTATTACTTGCATCACCCTTCCCAGCTACGCCACCGGTATTTGCATACCCCGAGACAGTGGCATGATTCACACCACCAGAAACGCCACCGTTACCAACCAAACCACCCACATTTTCCACACCACGCACAACGCCTGAAAATTTTCCATGATCAATGCTGCCAGAACCAACCAGACCACCAACATTATTCACGCCAATAACAGAGCCAGCTCCACTTACATCTTGGAAAGTTCCACTCGCGTACCTACCAGTGCCGCCAATATCAAAAGCCGACCCATTACGTGCAATGGCACCGACATTGTCACCTTGAAGATTAATATTCACTTCATTCAGTTTGAGGCTAGCAACCGTGCCTAAATTTAGCTGCATCAGCGGTTGCAGTTGCCCCGACAGGGTATGACCCAAGCCTTGCAACACACTGCCTTCATCCAGCCCCTGCCGCATCACGAAATCACTGCCAAAACGGAAATCTGCGCCAATAGCAAAGTAACCCTGCGCCAACGCGCCGCCCTCGGCCGCCAGCTTGTTAACCAGCTCATCCTGGTTGCGAATGAGCTGGTATTGGTTGCCGGCGATGCTCAGCGCGGCGTGGCTGCCGGTGAGGTCCAGCCGGCCGGACTCGCCCAGTTGCAGGCTGCCCACCGCGCCGGGGCTGATGGTGACGCCGGCGTGCTGGCCGCTGGCGCTGACTGCGCTGTTGAGCACCACATGGCGCTCGGCTTGCAGGGTAAGCGTGGTATCTGCTGCCCAGCTGACGTTGTCGTTGACCAGCACATCGCCCTGGCCCTGCTGGCTGCCCGCGCGGCTATCCAGCGTGATGTTGTTTTGCGCCAGCTGTGCCGACAGCGCGGCGCCGGTGATGTCGCCACCACTGGCGGCGACGGTAAAGTCGGCGGGGTCGATCAGCCATTGCCCGGTTTTGCCCTGGGCGGCGCGGGTATCCACATTAATGCCGCCGAGGTTCACTGTGTGGCCGGATGTTTCGATAAATCCGCCATCGCCGGCCTGCGTGCCACCACGGGCGCTGAGCGTGCCGTGCACGTTGGCCGCACCGGTGGCCACCAGGCTGATGGTGCCGCCCTGGCCGCTGGCTTGCGCGTCGGCCTGCAGGCTGGCGCCCTGGCCCAGGGTGATGTTGTCGGCACGCAGCACAATACTGCCGCCGTCGCCGGTTTCGGCGCGCAGCGCCTGTACCTGGCCCTGCTGCTGCAGGGTGTGGCCGAACATGGCGGCGGCGCCGTTCTGCACCAGCAGCTGGCCAAGGTTGAGCACGCTGTTGTCGGGGGCGCTGATCTGGTAGCGCAGCGCGGGGGTAGACAGGTCTACCAGCTCTACGGTTTGCCCTGCGGCCAACATCAGGTTGCCGTTGTCGCTACGGATGGTGCCACTGGTGCTGAGGGCGTTGGCGATCAGTGCCACATCGCCTTTAACGACCATATCGCCGCTTTGCGCCAGCTGGCCGCCGGGGCCGTCAAAGCGCAGGCGGTCTGCCAGAAAGTCGGCATTGCTCATCCCCAGGGTGGAGGCGATAAAGCCGGCGGTATCGATACGGGCACCCTGGCCGAAGACGATACCGCTAGGGTTGATGAGAAACACGCGGCCATTGGACTGCAGGCTGCCCAGTATCTGGCTGACATCGCCGCCGGTGACGCGATTCAGGATGGCGCTGGTGCTGCCTGGCAGGTTCATGCGTACCGACTCGCCCTGGCCGATGCTGAATTGCTGCCAGTTGACGATGGTTTTGTGGCTGCTGGCATCCAGCTGCAAGACGTTGGCCGCAGGCTGGCTCAGGCTGGCGGAACCCAGAACGACCTGGGCACCGTTGGGGTTGGCGTGCACAAACGGAAAGGCGGCGGCCAGCGCCAGTACCAGTAGACGGGGCTGAAATTGAACGTGATGCGGCATGGTACGGTTCTCAGAAACGGGCGGTGGCCTGCACATGGGCGCGCCATGTACCAGCCTGGGTTTGCGAGGTGTCTTTCATGGGGCGGGCAAAGTCGGCCGATAGCGCGTAGTGGCTGGCAGGCTGCCAGCGCAGGCCGAAGCCCAGGCCCAACAGGTTCTGCCGGCCGGTTTCCTGCGCCTGTAGCTGCACGCGCCGCGTCTGGCCGCCTTCGGCAAACAGCACAGCCTGCAGGCCGGGGAGGATGGCCGGCGCCCAGGCTTCCAGCGCTAGCTGGTAGCCCTGATCGCCCGACGCCTCGCGCTCTTCATAGCCACGTACGCTTTGCGTACCACCCAGGCCAAATTGTTCGCCCGGCACCAGCGGCTGGTGGCTGTATTGTGCCTGCAGCCTGGTGACGGCTCGCCACTGGGCGGGCAAGCCGAACTGGTAGTTCATGCCTGCGCGCCATACCTGCCAGTCTGCGCTGGCACCGCTACGGTTGGCCGCATGGTGTGCGTCATCGTTGTCGTTGCTACCCGGGATATTGCGCGACCAGTCCAGCGTCAGCTCTGCGCGCTGGCCCGCACCTTGCCACACGCCGAACCAGCCCAGCGTGAGCGGTGTGGTGGTGACATCGGAGCCCAGGTTGTTCTGGCCAAACAGCACCTGGTTGCCGTAGGCCTTGTAGTCCAGCCCGGCCTTGATGCCGTGCTTGAGCTGCCCGGCAGGCAAGAGATGGTGCGATAGCGATAAACCGCCGTAGTCGCCACGGCCGGCCACGTTGAAGATATCGCTCACCGTGCCGGAATCCACACTGGAGTGCCCGGCATACAGGGCCACATCGGTTGCCAGCGAATAGATTGGCCATTTCCAGGATGCACCGTACTGGCTGACATCGCGATGGTGGTCTGGCGAGGTGGTGTATGACAGCGTGAGCTGCTGGTCGGTACCTGCCAAGGCGGCGGTATGAAAACCCGTCGCCAGGCGCCACTTGCCGGTGGCGTCACTGCCGGTATTTTGCAGGCTGGCAAACAGCGTTGCAGGGGTCTGGTCTTCTACCGTGACTTTGACATCGATGGCTTCCTGCACGCGGTTCTCGGACAGGGTGAGCATGGCCTGGTGCGCCGGGTGGTCGTTGAACTGCGCCAGGTTACGCGCCAGCCGGCGGGTATCCGGGGTGATGCCAACTTGCAGCTGCGGAAACGCCGCACGTAACTGCGCCTCGGCAAAATACTGTTGACCGGCAAAGCTGACCGCCCCCACAGGCAGCATCAGCAGCTGCAGCCTGACTTTGTCGGTAATGGTTTGCGGCGGGATGATGACCCGGTAAAAGCCATGCCCTTCTTGCTGCAGCCTGGCCTGCAGTGCAGCAGCGGCCTGCTGCAAGGTAGCGACACTTTGCTGCGGGCCGGTATAGGGCTTGAGCACGGCGTGGATAGCCGCGTCGTCCAGCGGGTGGTGGCCATCCAGCTGATAACCGGACACGTCAAACTGCAAAGGGTTGGCCGCAGCCGTGGCTGCCAGCACCAGCCCGAGTACGGAAAACCAGCGGGAAGGCATCATGATTAGCGGATAGTGCATTGTGCGGGAGGGGTAATGAAGCTGTTACGCAGTTGCGAGCGCACGTGCAGTACAGCCATGAGCGGGTCGAAATGTTCAGGATACGGCGTGGCATCATCGGCCAGTATCGCGGGTACAGCAGGCAACAGCTGCGGGGCGTGGCCTGCCTGGTCAGCAAACGCAGACTCGCCCGGCTGGACGGTGACAACGCTGCCGTCCTGCTCCAGCGTGACCAGGCCGGTGCGTACCCAGGTGTACAAGCCTGGTTTCAGGTCTGACGGCGCGTCGCCAAACTCGCCGGGCACCTGATCCGGGCGCGGTACATCGCCCTCTGGCATGAAAGCCGGCAAAGATGGCAAAAACTGGCGCTGGCCGTCTGCCAGCTGCACTGCCATGATCTGCCCTGCCGCCATGGGCTGGCTGAACTGGCTACCGCGGACATCGATGGCCCCCTGCCACACGTAGGCGTACAGGCGCGCATCCGGGCGCATCGGTAACGGGTCGGGTGACGTCTCGTTGGGCTGGTTATCGGCAGCTGCGGCACACTGCGCCTGGCAATCCACATCGAAGCCAGTGCCCCGCACGCCAATCACGGCGGTGGCCACCTGTACCTTGTAGCCTGCCGGGTTTTGCTTGCCGATAGCACCGGTAGCAACCCGTACAGCACCTTTTACCAGCTGCAGCATGGCACGGCCGGCTTCGCCTTGCTGATAAAGCCAGTCTTTCACCACAAAACGGCTACCCGGCCCCAGGCTAGCCTTGCTGCCATCGGCAAATGCCAATACAGCAACCGCGCCCGGGCTGGTTTGCACCGTATCGCCCACGGCCACCCCACCGCCTTTGGATAACACCCGGCCACCGGCCTGCACCTCGCCGCGCACAAAAATGGCACGAGCAATCACGCCGGCGGCCTCGCTGGCACAATCGCCGCCCTGACACAGGCGAGCGTCGAATGTCGTGCCTCGTATACCCAGCGTGGCGGTACCAGCCTGATACTTCACCGCCGCCGGGTTGGCTTTGCCTATGGCACCGGTCACGCTGCGAAGCCCGCCTTGTACCAGGGTATGCACCACACCAGCTGGCGCATACTGCTTGATAATCAGTGTTGTATCGGGGCGCAGCGTGGTCTTGCCGCCATCCAGGTACTCGATAACCGCAAAGCCTTTGCCCACCGTACTCACCGTGTCGCCCTCGGCCAATGGGCTGCCTTTTGCCAGGATACGCACTGTGCCATTGGCTGTTTTGGCGGTGACCATGCCCTGGGCAAAGAGCAGCTTGGCCACATCGGCTGCGCCAGCGCCCCCGGCCATCAGCAAGCTCCCAACCAGGCTAACCACTGCCGACCATGTTTTTAAAGCCATTTGCTATGTTCAATTCTATTTCGTCGATAGAACTGAATTGAAACACAAGCACTTAGGGTAAGGCTTTTGGCTGAAATATTTTAAATTCTTAATTTAAAAAAACAGGCACATATATTTTATGAAATTACAGCCCAAAAGATACCGTAGGCATTTTTCTACCCGTACATGGTGCCTTCGCCAGACACCACAACCTTCATTCCAAAGGCAAGCACAGGTAACTATTTAATTTAAAGAAAGAAAAATTGCCTCGCCGCCATGCGTCGCGTGCAGGCTCTTTGCCATGTCAGGGGCAAGCATTCAGTTGCAGCTTTACCACAATGGCAATCGCCGTACTAAACCACCTCAAAGCGTGGCTTGCTGCAGGCTGCGGTTGGTATCAACCAGGCGGTGTGCCATCACGGCGGCCACCGCCTTGTGCAGCGTAATGGCCAGGCCAGGTTGATGTTGCTCGATACTGGCCAGCTGTTCAGGCGACAACAGCAGGACGTCGGTACGTTCGTTAGCGTAGACATTGGCTACTGTCCCCGCGCCGGTATACAGGCTGATTTCACCCAGAATGGTGCCACACATGAATTTCCGCAGGCGGAGCTGTTGGCCGTCCGGCAGCTCTACACGCACGCTGACGCTGCCACTCATGACCAATAACAGCCCTACTGCACCGCTGCCTTGCCGGATAACCACGCTGCCAGACTCAAAACAGCGCGCTTGAGCGTAGGGGGCAATGTCTGCCAGAAAAGGAAATAGCGCCTGATCTTGCTGCGCACGAGCCAGTTTTGCCAAGTGGCGGTCTTCCGCAAACTGCACAGCCAGATCCAGGTTGGCGGTAAAGCGTACAGACTCGCTGCGTAGCACCAGCAAGGACCGCAATAACGAGCGATGCACGCCGGAGAATACCAACACCCCACCCTGCGCAGCGACCATGCCAGCGACCTTGCCCAGCATGGAAACCGCCGTGGCATCCACACCCTTTACGTGACGAAAATCGATAATGCACTGCTCTGGCCGCGCAACGCGATAGTCTTCCCGAACGCGCTCGTATAAGCGCTGGGCACTGCCAAAAAACAAAAACCCTTCCAGCACGTAAACAGACAGCCAGTCAGACGCCTGCAAAAGTCGCTTGCCGTCGCCGGAACGCGTAACACGACTGGGAACGGTATGGTTGCTGAACTGCTGTTTGACGAAATCTATCTTGCTGTACTTCACCAGAAAGATCAGCGAAGTAATCACGATACCCGCCATGGCCCCTTCGACAAAACCACCCAGATTGACGACCAACCCTACAAACAAGGTAATGATCAAGTCTAGTGATGACGCTGCCTTGCGCGCTTTCTCCAGCGAATCCACGATGAGGCAAATACCAAAGAACAGCAGCAAAGCGGCCATCACAAAAATCGGCATATAGGCCAGCAGCACATCGGCAAACCAGACACCTGCCAGCAAAATCACCGCTAGGACATACGTAGCAGCTCTTGCCTGGGCACCCGCCACCTGGCGATTGAGCAAGGTATCGCCAATAAAAGACACCGTAGGGAATGCACCAAATACGCCTGCCAGCAGGTTCGCTACACCATAGGTGCGCAGCTCGCGGTTTTCGTCAACATCCTCACCCAGCACCTGCTCCAGCGCCACAATCTGCAGCAGGGCAGTCAATAAGGCGACGGCGGCGACTACCAGCACGGTGGGCGCAGAGCGCCATAACACGTCACCATCCACACCCGCCCACAGCGAGGCAAAAGATAAAGACCATAAAGATGGCGCATGGTCCCCCAGCGGCGTCAGGTAGCCCTGGCTAACAAGCTGGGCATGGTCTATCCCTTGCAAGCTGCTGACCATGAAAAAGAAGATGACCGCCAGCAGGATCAAAGCCGGAAAAGCCAGCGCAGAAGAGACGCGTGGCGGTACCCAGAACAGTGCTGCGGCCAAGCCACCTGCCATGACTATCGCCAGCCAGTGCTCGGCAAAACCTTGCCATACCGGCCAGCTTTGCAAGCTGACCGACTGGCCGGCTACCTGGCCCACACCTGCCAGAAACAGCAACACACCAGAGCCAAACAGAAAACCATTGATCACCGGGTACGGAATGAATCGTACGATCTGGCCCAGGCGATAACGCCCCACCAGCCAGAACATCAGGCCACAGCCCAGACAAGCGGCTACCAGATGCGCCATCACCATACCGGCTTGTGCGGCAGGATCCGCCAGTACCGGCAAACTGCCGACCAGACCTGACAGAATGATGACAGAAGACTCGTCAGGCCCCACTACCACGCCTTGCTGCTGAGAACGCCGCGCCACGACAAGGGTGGCCAGCATATTGCCGATCAGGATGCAGGCCATCCCCAAAACCGCATAGGGGGCGGCATTGCCGCGAAACAGCAAAGTCGCGTAGGCGGAGATAATAGATACGCCGATCGTCCCCAGCAGCACCCCGCTCAAAGCCGGCCCCAGCCAGGTCTTTATCGTCCCCTGATACATGCTTTTCTCCCTGTTTTTTATTTACACACTTCTTGATCGTCGTACTTACAAAGCCAGCTGCATGCCTGGCTGGGCGTAATGCAAACGTGGCCCTAGTGCCAAACGGCCATCCACATCGGCCATGATCTCTCGCTCGCAACCCGGTTTGAGATGCGTCAGTACTACTTGCAGGCCAGGGTGGTCAATGGCTTGCACCAGTTGCGCCAGGCCATCGGGCGACACATGGCCGGACAAGCCGGCAATGCCAGACATGGCCGCCGGAAATGCACACTCCATCACCAGCCAGCGCAGCGGGCCCAGTGCCGCGACCGCCGTTATGTAATCGTCTGTAATGGTGGTATCACCACTGAGCAGCGTACGGCCCGCCGGGCTGTCAATGACATAACCGACAGCGGGGACGCTATGCACCGCCTGGAACGGGCGCAAATGCAATGCGCCAAACTCATAAGCGGGGTTGAGCTCGTGGTAACGCAACGTTGGTGAGCCTTGGCGTGGTAGACGACTGAAGTCCGGCCAGAGCACGTCATTGAATAGATGTGCCTTTAGCGCAGCCAGCGTGGCGGGCAAGGCATGAATGGCAAAAGGCTGTTCGCGCAGGCCGAATACCGCATCAGCCATAAAGGCCAAGGCACAGATATGATCCAGGTGGCTATGGGTAAGAAACACATGGTCAACGGCCAACAGCTTGTCGCTGCCTAGCCGCGACAGGCCCGTACCCGCGTCAATCAGGATGCGCTCACCCAAGAGAAAGCTGCTGGTGGATTTACCACCGGCCACGCCACCATCACACCCCAGCACGGTGAGTACGCTTGGGCATCCAGGCTGTGCATCATCGTCATGCATCATGATTGATTGCTATTTTTCTGTCTGTTCGAATACGCCATCCCACCGATCGGGCGGTACGGCCAGGTAATGCTCAATACGCTGCTGGTAAACCTTGTACAGGCCATCATCAGGATAGCGGGCCAGCAAGGGCGCCAGCCTGGTAGCGGCCCCGGCAAAATCGGCAGCGCGATAAGCTTGCAATACTGCCTGCCAAGGCGCTTGCCACGATGGCGGTCCGTCTTCTTCAGCCATGGGTTGCCATACCGTGACAACCTGTTGCTTGCCCTTCGCCCGGATCCGGTCCACCTCGCGCCAGATCAGGTCCGGACATGCTTGGCGCGTCCCCTCACCACACAAGATCGGCACATCATATTGCTTGGTCAGCCCCTCCAGCCTGGCAGCCAGGTTCACGGCATCGCCCATTACCGTATAGGCGCGGCGAAAATCCGAGCCCATATTGCCCACCGTCATGTCGCCGCTATTTATACCAATACCGATGCGCAATGCCGGCCAGCCACGCTCGGCAAAAGCCGCATTCAGCCCCGCCATCCCCTTTTGCATCGCCAATGCAGACACTATGGCATGACGAGCATGCTGCTCATCCGCCATGGGCGCACCCCAGAAAGCCATGATCGCGTCGCCTATGTATTTGTCTATCGTGCCGCGGGTATGCTGGATATGCGTAGTCTGGGCAGATAGATAGCGATTCATCAGGCTGGCCAGCTCTGCCGCCGGCAGGCCCTCGGACACGCGGGTAAAGTCGCGCACATCCGAAAACAGTACTGACAGGTGACGATGCTCACCCTTCATTTGCTGCAGGAAAGCAGCGGGCGCATCCGACATTTTGCTCACCAGCTCTGGCGGTACATAGCTACCAAAAGCCGAAGCCAGCTCACGACGCCGACGTGCTTCGCTGATATAGCCCCAGCTGATATTGAGCAAATACAGACTGGCTAGCAGCAGCACTTCGGCAGCCACCGGCAATGCCAGCTGGGCCCGTTGCCAGGCGTACACACTACCGCCCACCACCAGCGCAATGCACAGCACCGTCAGCCACATCCCCAATACAGGCGACATGCGCGGCAAACGCCACGCCAGCAGACACCCCAGTACAAAGACAGCGATGGCCTCGGCACCTCGGTTATCCGGCGCATGGTAAAGCTTGCCCTGCAGCACGGCATTCAGCGCGTTTGCATGAATCTCCACCCCGGGGTACACGGCATCCAATGGTGTGGCTCGCAAATCCATCAAGCCTGGTGCCGTTGCCCCAACCAGCACAGCCTTGCCAGCCAGCGCGCTCAAAGGCAAAGTGCGCTGCAAGACATCCACGGCAGACACGTAGCGGAATGTGGCGCGCGGCCCCGCGTAGGGAATAAGCATGGCGCCTTGCGCATCCAGTGGCATGAACACACTGCCAACCGACACACCACGCATCAGCCCGTTGGCGTCGAATTCGGGTAACAAAGGCACATTACCTTGCAGGCGGCGCAACATGGCAACGGACAAGGTCTCGTATAGCTGCCCCTGGTTTTCTACCAGAACAGGCATGCGCCGGTTAACGCCATCACTATCCGGCAACGCGTTAAAGTGCCCCCCTGCCCCTGCCGCCCGCTGCAACAGATTCACGTTGGCCGCATAACCGTCAGCAGGCAATGGTCTTGTCGCGCCGGCCAACTCAGCATCAAATACCGGCTCTGGCAACGTACCGCTATGACGCGCCGCGCCGGCCGTATCAAAGTAGTAACCCAGTACCACCGGTGCCTTTGCCAGCGCACGGGCAAAGACAGCATCCTCATCCGCCACCGCCAACAATGCGGCCAACTCTGGCGCCAGTGCTGGATATCGCTTTGCCAACTGCTGCATACCGGGTAAAACCGGGTTGACAGCCCGCTCGGCAAACACCACATCAAAACCGATAACCGACACACGATAATGACCGGACAGGGTCTCCACCAAACTTGCCAACGTACTACGGGGCCAAGGCCAATGCCCCAGCTGCGCCAGGCTGCGCTCGTCAATATCGATAATAACGACCGACGGCTGCATCGCCGGCCTGGCCGGAAGACTCACCGCCAAGCGGGCATCGTGCCACCAGCGGTCCAACTGCGCGACGAAGCCTACAGACACCCAACCTGTGATGACAGCACAGCAGAAAAGCGTCAGCAGAACGCCACAGATTTGACGTAACCGCGTCCTGGCAAGCCTGAGCAAGGCCATCAGATAGGGTTTGAAGAACATGCTGGTGGTTCGCAAAGGGCGTTAACCAAGCCACGCCCGGATGTGCATTGATAAGAAATCCTGGGTAAAGAGAATAAACTGCTTCTTATCAAAAATGCCATAAATATCTTCCAATGAATGGAAAATCCAATATGGCTTCTCATAACCACCGCAAGGCCACAGTACTTGGGCTATGGCAATAAAAAATTAGGGGGCTTGGTCACGGTGTCGTTACCGACACCTGCACCAAACCCCCTGCTACCAAATCAGTAGTCTACTGATTTAATCAAGCTTTAACGGTATCAGCCACGTCCTGATAGTCTTTGATCTGGTCAAAGTTCATGAAGCGTGAAGTGGATCTAGCCACGTCTACGACCATCCACGCAAAATTTACAAACCACTGTTTTTAAACAAGTAAATCTCTAGCGTCGTCTACGGGCATCTTGGGGCATCCAGACAAATTGGGGGTATCGTTGGGGGTACCGAATCGTTATTATCGTGATTCACTACAAAAACATTAGCGATATTGCCATGCCGCTCACCGATGCCAAAGTCCGTAACGCCAAGCCCGAAGACAAGGATTACAAGCTCGCCGACATGGGCGGATTGTACCTGCTGGTGAAGAAGAACGGCGCCAAACTCTGGCGCCTGAAATACCGCCTGGCCGGCAAGGAAAAGCTATACGCCATTGGCCAGTACCCGCAGGTTTCACTGTCAGCCGCCCGTGAAGCTCGCGACAACGCCAAGCTGCTGATTGCCGAAGGCCGCTCGCCGGTGACGGTACGACAAACCGAAAAGCTGGAGGTCATCGAACAGGGAATGTCCACCTTCGAAGCCGTCGCACGCGAGTTCTACGAAAAAGTACGGCTACAAGGCAAAGAGACCACGGCATTCCAGTCCATCCGCCTGCTTGAACTATACGGCTTCCCCAAGTTCGGGCCCCTGCCCTTGGCCAGCATCAAGCCAATCGTGATCCTCAATATCATGAAGCAACTGGAAGCACGCGGCATCGCCAACACCGCCTCGCGCTTTCGGCACGTGTGCGGCCAAGTATTCCGCTACGGCGTAGCTACCCTGCGCTGCGACATTGACCCCACAGCCTCCATCAAGCGCGCCATCGTCGCGCCACCCGTCAAACACCATCAGGCCGCCGAAGACCCGCCAGCGCTATGGCGCAAGATCCTCACCTATCGCGGGACTGGCACCACCCGCATAGCACTGCAACTGCTGATGCTGCTGGCCGTACGCACCAACGAACTGCGGCGCATGGAAAAGAGCGAGCTCGATCTGGACAAGAAACTGTGGACCATCCCTGCAGCCAAGATGAAAAAGCGCCGCACCCACACTGTTCCCCTGCCCGACCAGGCCGTAGCGCTCATCCAAACCGCCATCGACTGGAGCGGTGATAGCCAGTACGTTTTCCCCAACCAGCGCACGCCTGGCGAAGCCATGTCTGAAGCCACTCTGCGCAAGGTAATGATTGCCCTGGAAGCCCCCACTAGCCCGCACGGCCTGCGCGCCACCTTCTCTACCCACCTACACGGCCAGGGCTACCCGTCACACCTGATTGAAATGCAGCTGGCGCACGCAGAAGAAAACAAAATGAAAGCCACCTACAACCACGCCCAGTATCTGGACGAGCGTAGGCGGCTAATGGAACGCTGGGCTGATTTTGTGACGGGAGAAGGCTGAGCGCCTAGTTTAGAATCTCAGGAGCACGAGGCATCCACGAAAACGGTGGCGATTCATGGCCATTGACTCAAAATCGAGCACACCCCCCTACGTAGACCTTTGCTCTAGCGAGCTATGCGCCACACTCCTGCCACAGCTGCTGAACAGTGGCCTTCAGTAGCAGTGACTCCTGCCAACGGTCCGTAATGTCTAACCCATCTACTCCTGTCATGGCATACGGTGCAGGTCCCAGCTCACAAGTGAACGATAAAGTCTCACTTGGCGCCGCCCGGGCGCGCCAACTCTTCATGCCGTAGGACCACCATTCCTGAAATTGCAGTAGCCACGGCTGGTGCTGGGCAAAGTGCAAAGGCACCTGCACCTGATGGCCATTAGACACTCGTCCGTGAAAACCCCAACTGTGGTCCAGAATGGTGTGCATCTGCCGCTGGTCTTCGGCAGTAATTGGCAGGGGCAACTCTCGCGCCACCACGTAGTGTGAAAGATCGGCAAGTAATTTGAGGTTGGGCAGCTGCTCCAGCACATCCAGTGTGAATAGCAAGTCATTGGTCAGTCGATAACGATGGGTCTCCACTAGCACTGGAAAATCGACTTGCTCCGCTAGTTTTTGCCAACCTTCCAGCACCTTGATTGCCTCGCGCAGCGTGCGAGGCCGCAGATCGGGCTGAATGGTAATGTGGTGGCAGCCGAACTCACTGCCCAATTCCAGCGCCGGCTGGAGGCCATCGATGTCCGTTGGGAATACCTGGCCTTCAACCTGCAGGCCTAGCTCACGTGCAATAGAGGCTAGCCGCTGCACATGCGCACGCTGATAGTAATGGTCGGTAAAGCCATCGAAACCAGCGGCGGCCAGCTGCTGCAGGTTGTCCTCCACGCTAGCGGTGTGGCCGTGGGGATGAATGCGCTCCATCGCCCACATAGATTGAAAAATCAGCAACTGCTTAGACATTGGCTACTCCTTTTAGCAGGGATTTCAGACTGCTGCCTGGATCGGCTAGCGTGTCGGCAGGCAGCTGCTTACCACTGCGGATAAGCAACTCTGCCAGCTTGATGTCGCGGGCAATCGCATTGCCAGCACCCCAGCCGCAGGCACCCTGCAGCCGCTGCGCCGCATCCAGATAAAACAGCAGCAGGCCTTCATCAGGCATTACTCGGGCCACACAGTTGGCCGCAGCTTTGATCTGTCCGACTAATTGCAAGCTATATTCGAACTGGTCAGACCAGAACCATGGCAAAGCGTCATAGACGTCTACGACACCCAGCATACTGCGCGCGACGTAACGGCCTTGCTCCTCAGCATTGCGCCAGGTTTCCAGCCTCTGATGCTGGCCACTAATGCGGCAGGGAAACTCACAAGCATCGCCCACTGCGTAGATATGAGTGTCGCTGGTACGAAGTCGGGCATCGACGCGGATGCCGTTGCCCACAATAAGTCCGGCGGCGGCCGCCAGCTCCGTATTGGGTTGAATGCCGATACCCACCAGCACCGTGTCACAGAGCAGCAGCTCACCATCAGCTAACTCCACCGCGCTGACACTGCCTTCGCCTCGAAAGGCTTTGATTTGGCAACCAAGACGCACTTCCACCCCGCGCGCCCTATGCAGTGCCAGCAGCCTGGCTGAGATCAACGGCGGCAACGCCCGAGCAGCCAACCTGTCACCAGATTCAAGCACTGTTACCGAGCAGCCCAGCTGACGCGCACTGGCGGCCACCTCTAGGCCAATGAAGCCTCCGCCAACCACCACCAGCCGTTTACCTGCGTGAAGGCGTGACCGCAAGGCGGCCGCATCATCTAGCGTGCGCAGCAACTGCACGCCGGCAAGATCGGTACCCGGTAAGCTAACCTGGCACACACGCCCGCCGGTGGCCAACAGCAACTGCTGGTAATCCAACTCTCGGCCATCGTGTAGGCAGATATGCCGCGATTGCGGGTGGATGGAGGTGACACGCACACCAGTCAGCCTTTCGACCGCCAACGACTGGTACTGCTCAGCACTGCCGATATGGCAATCATCGGCAGGCTGACTATCCAGCAATAACTGCTTGGACAACGCTGGACGCTCGTATGGCAGATGCAGCTCCTCACCGATCAACAGTAGCGGGCCAGCGTAGCCCGCTTCGCGCAGGGCCAACGCAGCGCGGCCGCCGGCATGACCGGCGCCGACGATAATAATGGGGGCGACGTAGTGCATCACTAGGCTCCGTTCAGGCATCTACTAGCTCGATCCACACCCGGCCGGCATCCAGCTTGACCGGATAGGTCTGAAGATTTACGCATACCGGTGCACCCAGCGCCTTACCACTGCGGTAGTCGAAACGGCCATTGTGCTTTGGACATTCGATAATGTGGTCCATCACCAAACCGTCAGCCAGATGCACCTTCTCATGGGTGCAAGTGCCTGCTGTGGCGTAGAACTGGTCATCCGGCGCGCGGTAGATGGCATAGGTGCGGCCAGCGTGGTCGAAGCGCAGTACATCTTCCTGCTCGATGTCATTGATCTCACAGGCATTGATCCATTGGCTCATGGTGGGTCTCCTCAGTGTGTGCATCGCCGGCGGGTTCCGGCGCTTTTGTCTGGGCTCAGGCGTAGCTGCGAACGGTTTCAGGGTTGGCCGCAACGTTGTGGCTTGCGGGCATTGGTGGCAGCTGGCGCGGAATGCTGTAGTCAGGGTCGTAACGCTGGCGCCACAGCGCCGGGATGATCTCGCGGTAGGCGTGCAGCAGCCCCAGGTTGGCTGGCGGGCACTGGTCCCGTATCAAGGCATGCAGCTTGGGCAAGTTATAAAATGGCACCATCGGAAACATGTGATGCTCCACGTGGTAGTTCATCTTCATGTACAGGAAGGCGAATAGCGGGTTGAAGATCACGGTGCGGGTGTTCAGGCGGTGGTCCAGCACGTTCTCAGCCAAGCCTGCATGCTGAGTAATGTTGAACACCTGGGTCAGAGGCGAACCGTAAAAGCGCGGCAGCACCACGAACATGGCTGGCAGAATGCTGTCGCTGTATACGCAAGCAGCAATAGTGGCGATATAGATCAGGGTGTGTACTTGGCTGGAACG
This sequence comes from Vogesella perlucida, assembly GCF_979366545.1. Taxonomy (NCBI): domain Bacteria; kingdom Pseudomonadati; phylum Pseudomonadota; class Betaproteobacteria; order Neisseriales; family Chromobacteriaceae; genus Vogesella; species Vogesella perlucida. Next base: position 3,606 of record NZ_CEETRO010000008.1, on the reverse strand, counting down.
GATCATGCGCCCAATCTCCGACGCTGGCACGAAGCTGCGTGTGGCGCTGCTGACGCTACCAAAGGCGTGGCGGATAGTGCGCAGGAACTCGATACTGCCGGACTTCAGGAAGAAGAAGTCGGCAAACAACCCAGCCAGACGGATCGGGCGTGGAAACGCAATTTCGCGGTCGTTGCCGACGATGATGGTGTCCGTGTGGTGGCGGGCATGGCTCCAGCGCCAGAACACGGTTTCATGCAGCGCCAGGAAAGAAGTGAGCTGGAAGAAGAATGTGTTCAGCCAGCCGGTACGGAATGGCGTGCCATGTGACAGCTCATGCGAGCCGTGCTCGCCTGCCGAGTACAGCAGGCCGTACAAAAGGAAGGCCGGTACAGCCCACGGTGTGCCCCAGGTGTGATATGCAAGCACGCCACTGCCGATCAATAGCAGCAACCACCCACCCAGGTATTTCAGCGCCTGCCAATCATCACGCTGCATAAGCTGTTTCATCTGTTTGCGGTCCACCGTGCAGGCAAACCATTGCGCCGACACCAACCCTCTGGCAGCAGCCTCTTTGCCACACGGGCCTTCGAGACTGTAGTCTCGCGCTAGCTTTTTTTCTATCATAATCTATCATCTCAATGTGTGTAGTGTATTGATAATCCTGTTAGCGATTACTTGACGAAATCAGCCTTAATCAGGATTAATATCAGTATAATCAGTGAATATTGGCATGCAATACAGTCATCACTTTTAGCATCATGCAATATCATAATTGCCATTTTTAAAATGATAGAATCTATCAAGGCGAAGTAAAATGGGACCAACAATGAAAGATGTGGCCCGTGAGGCCGGAGTGGGTGTGGCAACAGTAGACCGAGTGATCAACAAGCGGGCTAGCGTCAACCAAGAAACTGCTGAACGGGTGCTGGCTGCCGCCGACAAACTAGGTTTTCGGCGCGCGGGCTTGATACGTAACCGGCTGGATGAACGGACCGCCGGCTACCGCTTGGGATTCATCTTGCAAAAGAACAGCACCTATTTCTACAGCGAGTTAGGGAGCATCCTCGAGGAAGCAACTCGAACTCAGATGCAACCAGCCGGCAAAGCATTGGTGGTTTTCCTGGACGAGCTGACACCCGAACACGTGGTAACCAAGCTGTACGAGCTGAGCAAGAAGGTCGATGCCATCGCACTAGTGGCTGCTGACCACCCGCTAGTCAGCCAAGCCATAGACAACATCACTGCTTGTGGCATCCCGGTGTTTGCGCTGATCTCTGACCTGACTGCCGACAGCTGCAGTGGTTACGTTGGAATCGACCACCGAAAGGTTGGCCGTACGGCGGCATGGGCAATTGCCGAACTGGCACCGGCACCGGGTAAGGTAGGCGTGATTGTGGGCAGCCACCGCTACTTGTGCCAGGAACAGAGCGAGATGAGTTTCCGCTCCTATTTCCGCGAGTTCGCGCCGAAATTCCAGCTCCTGGAAACACTGATCAGCCTAGAAGACATTCATCTTGCTCAAGTGGCGACGCTGGAATTGCTGAAACAGCATCCAGACCTCACCGGACTTTACATTGCCGGCGGTGGGATTGAGGGGGTACTGCAGGCGCTAAAGAACAGCAACCCGCCACCAGGACTGGTAACGGTGTGCCTGGACCTGACCACGGTGACGCGACAAGCCCTCATCGAGCAGCGCATCAACATGGTGCTGTCGCACCCGCAGGAATGGTTGGCCAGCCGGTTGGTAGAGGTCATGTTGACAGCCATCCAGCACAAGGCGCAGCACGGTTCACTACAGAGTACGCTACCGTTCATCACCTATACACTTGGTAACGTATAAATAGGCTATGAGGCACTGATAAATTAGTACCCGCGTCCAGACTTCTCACGCAGGCAATTTACTCACCGCATATGCCGTACATAACACCATGAATCCGCTATCCGTCCGGTAATTCACCTGATACCTGGCCGCCACATTTGAAAGCGCACCATTCATGCTTAGGTCGTCATGAGAAGCGGGCGAAGGGAATAAAACAACCAAAGACACAAAAAAGCACGGGTCATTTGAAGCCAACCACCTACGCCAAATCACTCGCAGAGAAATCAGGTAAATTAACCTTGGACGCTGAAATATAGCGCTTCTGAGATTGGGGAAACATCGCCACGCCTTAAGAGGCGCAAGTCAGACCAAACACCTCTTCGCATGAGAAGCAATAGGCACAAACAGGGTAAGACAACCCTGCACAGCCTATACAGGCTGTGGTGCCAGACGCTGGGTGCCAGATGACGCTTCCTGCAGACGCCGTTTCAAGTAACGCGCCGCATCCGAAATATAGATGAGCGAAAAGCGGTCCAATACCCCCATCGCGCATATCACTCCTTGCTGCAAGGCTGAAAACAGATCTTCATCCAGATAACCGTCATCGATGTAGCCTGGTTTCGGTGGCAGAATGCGCTCACGGCACTCACGCAAACGGCGAGGTGGATCGCGAAAATTCACTCGCCCGCAATACCATGCCAGCTCGATAAACCAGGCTAGTTCGAAAATATCGCTAGCAGTGGCACGCCCGAGTCTGGCTTCCTCCAGCCGCACCAACTGCTGAAGATAAAACAAGTCTCTTGGTGAAAACAACGGAGCCATGGCGCTTAACTACGGCTCGTCACGGCCTGGGCGTAGATGGCAGCAAAGCCATCCACACTCAAGGACGCCCCACCCACAAGGGCTCCATCCACGTCTTTTAGACGCAGGATTTCGCCGGCGTTACGCGCTGTGACGCTTCCACCGTAGAGAATACGGCAGGCCTGCTCTCGGTCACCGTATTCACGTAGCAGGCTACGAATGAAACCGTGCATCTCAGCAATGTCGCGCACAGCTGCTGCCTTGCCGCTGCCGATCGCCCAGACCGGCTCATAGGCCACCACCACACTGGCCAAGCGGTCCATCCCCTGCAAACCGCTTAGCTGCCGTTGCAGCACTTCCAGCGTGCGAAGCTGCTCACGCTCGATGCCGGTTTCGCCTACACATAGCACCGGTATCAGCCCACCGGCCAGACAGGCCTTTACCTTGGCCAGACAAACAGCATCGCTTTCACCATGAGCGCTACGCCGCTCCGAATGCCCCACCAACACGTACCGGCAACCTAACTCATACAGCATCGGCACCGCACACTCACCGGTATGAGCACCCGCCACATGAGCGCTGACGTCCTGCGCCGCCAGTGCCAACTGTCGTCCGGCCAACAACCCAGCTGCTTCTGACAAGTACACAGCGGGTGGCGCCACCACCAGATCCACATTAGGCACGGTCAAGCCAGCCAGTGCCGGCAGCATGCTTCTGCACTGGGCCAAGCTGCCATTCATTTTCCAATTACCAATGACCAGCTTCTTACGCATGTCGACTCCTGCCGGCATCACGGCGCTGGCCGTGATGCCATATATAAAAAGAGACCGCCCGAAAGCGGTCGAGAGAGAAACCCATCGCCTGGGCCACATCGTGCCAAGGTTGGCCGCAGCTTAGTGCGACACCGCCTTCAGCATGTCTTCCACTACCTTTTTGGCGTCGCCGAACACCATCATGGTTTTGTCCATGTAGAACAGCTCGTTATCCAGACCGGCGTAGCCCAC